>NZ_WIBH01000005.1:0-238493 GCF_009495795.1 Flavobacterium sp. LMO6
CAGATGCTAAATTATACATCTTTGACCGTTATGGTAAATTGTTAAAACAATTAAGTACAACAGAAGCGAGTAATGGGTGGGATGGTACATATAATCAAGAATAGTTACCATCAACAGATTACTGGTTTACATTAGATTACACAGAAAATGGAGTAGGAAAACAATTTAAAGCCCATTTCTCTTTGATACGATAAGATGAAGAAAAACAATTTAAATATCTGGAATAAATTTGTAATCTTAATAAATACCATTATTTCGATTGGACTTTTACTCTTAATTATTAAATGTAGCTAACAAATGAAAAATATAAATATTACAATTAGTATTATAAAAAATATTCGTGTTATATAGACGGATTGGTTTGATTTTTATTAGCCTTTCCTGAATATAATACAGGGAAGGCTTTTTTTATTTTTTTTAAATTTTTAAATTATGTATTACAACGAAAACACCACCATTTTTTTTAACGGAGAATTTGTAAAAGTTAAAGATGCTCCAGTAAGTATTTACAATCAAACCATGCATTATGGCAATGGTGTCTTTGAGGGTATTAGAGCTTATGATACTCCAGATGGTGTTCGAATTTTTAAAGCTAAAGAACATTACGAAAGATTGCATTATTCAGCAAAAGTTATGCACATCAATTTAAAATATACTGAAAAAGAATTAGAAATAATTACTTATAAATTGTTAGAAATGAACAATTTAAAAGATGCTTATGTAAGGCCGCTAGTGTATTTAGGAGAAAATATGTCATTAACTCCAACTAGTGATGTTAATGTTGTAATAATGGCATGGGAATGGGGAAAATATTTAGGTGATTCATTACTAAAAGTAATGTTGTCATCTTTTCAACGTCCAAACCCAAAATCATGTTTTGTTGAAGCTAAAGTAGTTGGACATTACACGAATAGCATTTTAGCAACAACAGAAGCTAAAGCAAACGGTTATGATGAAGCTTTATTAACAGATATGAATGGATATATAGCAGAAGGTCCTGGAGCTAATTTCTTCTTAGAAAAAGATGGTAAATTATTTACTGCTCCATTAGGAAACATCCTAGCAGGAATTACACGTCAAACTGTTTTAGAAATTGGAAAAGAGTTAGGTTACGAAATAGAAGAAAAATACTTTACTCCCGAAGAAATATATAAAGCTGATAGTGCATTCTTTTGTGGAACTGCGGCAGAAGTAATAGGAATAGAATCCGTAAATGAGTATAAATTTCCATTAAATTGGGAAGATTCTATTGGTGCTGTCATTCAAAAAAAATATAAAAGAAGAGTAGCTCATAACGAATATCAAAATGTATACCTATAATGGAATTAAATAAATATAGTAAAACAATAACACAAGATCCTTCTCAACCTGCTTCTCAAGCAATGTTATATGGAATTGGTTTAACTGAAGAACAACTAGCAAAACCTTTTATAGGAATTGCTTCAATGGGTTATGATGGAAATACTTGTAATATGCATTTAAATCATTTAGCAGCTTTAATTAAAAAAGAAGTTAATGCTAATGATATGGTGGGTTTAATTTTCAACACAATTGGTATTAGTGACGGTATTACTAACGGAACTGATGGAATGCGTTATTCTCTAGTAAGTAGAGAAATTATTGCAGATAGTATTGAAAGTGTTGTTTCAGGTCATTACTATGATGGTGTAATTTCTATTCCTGGTTGTGATAAAAATATGCCAGGAAGTATTATTGCAATGGGAAGATTAAATCGTCCATCGATAATGGTTTATGGTGGTACAATTGCACCAGGAAAATACCAAGGTAAAGATTTGAATATTGTTTCGGCATTTGAAGCATTAGGAGAAAAAATTGCGGGTACTATTTCTGAAGAAGACTATAAAGGAATTATAAAGAATTCATGTCCAGGTGCAGGAGCTTGTGGTGGCATGTATACGGCAAATACAATGGCTATTGCTATTGAAGCTTTAGGAATGAGCTTACCTTATTCAAGTTCAAATCCTGCTATAAGTCATGATAAAATAGAAGAATGTGAATCTGCCGCTGGATATTTAAAATTATTATTAGAAAAAAATATTTGTCCAAAAGACATTATGACGTTTGAAGCATTTGAAAATGCTATTACCGTTTTAATTGCTCTAGGCGGAAGTACAAATGCCGTTTTGCATATGATTGCAATGGCAAAAAGTGTTGGAGTAGCTATAAGTCAGGATGATTTTCAACGATTAAGCAATACAACTCCATTAATTGCCGATTTTAAACCGGGTGGAAATTATTTAATGCAAAACCTACATGAAAAAGGTGGAGTGCCAATGGTTTTAAAATATTTGCTTTCTAAAGGAATGTTACATGGAAATTGTATTACGGTAACGGGTAAAACTTTAGCAGAAAATTTAGAGGCAGTAATAGATATTGATTTTAACGATCAAAATATTATTCGTCAGATAGAGAATCCAATAAAAACTACAGGGCATCTTCAAATTTTATATGGAAATCTTGCTTTAAAAGGTTCCGTAGCAAAAATAACAGGTAAAGAAGGCGAATTTTTTAAAGGTCCAGCTCGTGTTTTTGATGGTGAAAAAGAATTAATAAAAGGTATCGAAGATAAAAAAATAAAAGCAGGCGATGTCGTGGTTATTCGTTATGTAGGTCCTAAAGGTGGTCCTGGTATGCCAGAAATGCTAAAGCCAACATCAGCCTTAATTGGTGCTGGTTTAGGAAAAAGTGTTGCATTAATTACCGATGGTCGTTTTAGTGGAGGAACTCATGGTTTTGTAGTAGGTCATATTTCACCTGAAGCTTATGATGGAGGTATAATTGCTTTAGTTGAAGATGAAGATATTATAGAAATTAATGCTGTTGATAATACCATTCATTTACATGTTGGTGATGAAGAATTAGCGAATAGAAAAAGTAAATGGAATCAACCAAAATTAAAAGTAACTAATGGTGTGTTATTAAAGTATGCAAAATTAGTTACAGATGCTTCAAATGGTTGTGTAACCGATGAATATTAGAAAATGAATACATTAGAAATAAAAGAAACAGAAAAGCAGAAATCCGAAACACTAGTTTCAGGAAGTGTTGCAGTTATTGAAGCATTGTTAGCCGAAAATGTGACTACTATTTTTGGATATCCAGGTGGTGCTATTATGCCAATTTATGATGCTTTGTTTGATTATAAAAAGCAATTAAACCATATTTTAGTTCGTCATGAGCAAGGAGCTATTCATGCAGCTCAAGGTTTAGCAAGAGTAAGTGGCGCAACAGGAGTGGTTTTTGCAACAAGTGGTCCAGGAGCAACTAATTTAGTTACAGGTCTTGCTGATGCTATGATCGATTCAACTCCTTTAGTTTGTATTACGGGGCAAGTTTTTGCACATTTATTAGGAACCGATGCTTTTCAAGAAACGGATATCGTAAATATTACGTCACCAGTTACGAAATGGAATTACCAAATTACCGATGCTTCCGAAATTCCTTCTGTTTTAGCAAAAGCTTTTTATATTGCTAAAAGTGGAAGACCAGGTCCGGTATTAATTGATATCACAAAAAATGCCCAATTACAGTTATTCAATTATAGTGGGTATGAAAAATGCGAGTTTATAAGAAGTTATAAACCACAACCAGATGTAAGAGTTTCTTATATCGAACAAGCGGCCGAAATTATTAATCAAGCTAAAAAACCATTTGTAATTTTTGGTCAAGGCGTAATTTTAGGAAATGCTGAAAAGGAGTTTTTACAATTCATAGAAAAAACAGGAATTCCGGCAGCATGGACAATTATGGGTATGAGTGCCATACCAACAAACCATCCTTTAGCGGTTGGAATGTTAGGAATGCACGGAAACTATGCACCTAATTTATTTACCAATGAATGCGATGTTTTAATTGCAATCGGAATGCGTTTCGATGACCGAGTTACGGGTCGTTTGGATAAATATGCAAAGCAAGCCCAAATTATTCATTTGGATATTGATCCTGCTGAGATTGATAAAAATGTGCTGGTTTCAATTCCTGTTTGGGGAAATTGTAAAGAAACGTTACCCTTATTAACAGAAAGAGTAGCGCAAAAATCACATCAAGAATGGATTTCAAAATTTCATAAAGCCATAGAAGTTGAAACGGAAAAGTTAATTAAGCCAGAGTTATTTCCTTCGGAAGGCGAAATTACTATGGGTGAAGTGATTCAATTAATTAATGAATTAACTAATGGAGAAGCGGTAATGGTTACTGATGTTGGCCAACACCAAATGATAACTTGTCGCTATTCGCATCAAAATAAAACAAGAAGTAATATCACTAGTGGCGGATTAGGAACTATGGGATTTGCTCTTCCTGCTGCAATTGGAGCAAAATACGGAGCGCCTGAACGAACAGTAATTGCTGTAATGGGAGATGGTGGTGCGCAAATGAATATTCAAGAATTAGGAACCATCATGCAGTTCAAACCAAATGTAAAAATTCTGATTTTAAACAACAGTTTTTTAGGAATGGTGCGTCAGTGGCAAGAACTATTTCATGAAAAAAGATATTCGTTTACCGATATTCAAAGTCCCGATTTTGTTCAAGTAGCAAAAGGGTATGGAATTAAAGGAAATAAAGTGGCTTTGAGAGAAAAATTAAAATCGGCTCTACAAGAAATGATTGATTGTCCAGAGTCGTTTTTGTTAGAAGTAGCAGTTCGTATGGAAGATAATGTTTTTCCAATGGTACCACAAGGAAAAGGAGTTTCGGAAATTGTTTTATGTAAAGAAGATATCTAAATTAAAAGAAATGAAAAAAGAATTTACTTTAACCATATATACTGAAAATCATGTGGGACTAATTAATAAAATAGCCATCATGTTTTCAAGACGAAAAATTAGTTTAGAGAGTTTTAATACTTCACCAAGCGAAGTACCAAACATTTATCGATTCACGATTGTTGTAATTGAGGCAGAAGCAGTTGTGAAAAATTTGGTCAAACAAATTGAAAAAATTGTGGATGTATTTAAAGTGTATTGCAACACAAATGATGAAATTGTTTGGCAACAAATGGCCTTGTATAAAGTGCCTACAGAAGTAATTATTAATGAAGTAAAAGTAGAACGTTTACTCAGAGAATACGGAGCTAAAGCAGTTGTAATTCGAAACGATTATACCGTTTTTGAAGCTACAGGGCAAGGAGAAGAAATTAATAAATTACTTAAAAAACTAGACAAATTTGGTTTAATCGAATTTGTAAGAAGTTCCCGAATTGCAATAATCAATGCAAGCGAAGGAATTCATAAAAAAGTAGTAGAAATGGAGCAAAAAAATCCAGCTCTGCAAACAATTAACAACGAATTTTTAGATAAAAAAGATCAAGTATTTCAAATGTAAATTAAAATTAAAAAAGAAAAAAAATGGCAACAATAAATTTTGGAGGAGTTAACGAAACAGTAATCACAAGAGACGAATTCCCATTAGCAAAAGCGCAAGAAACATTAAAACATGAAGTAATTGCTGTAATTGGTTATGGTGTTCAAGGACCTGGACAATCTTTAAATTTAAGAGATAACGGATTTAATGTAATTGTAGGTCAACGTAAAGGCGGAAAAAGCTGGGAAAAAGCACTTGCAGATGGTTGGATTGAAGGAGAAACTTTATTTGATATTGATGAAGCTTGTGATAACGCTACAATTATTCAATATTTACTTTCAGATGCAGGTCAAATAGATGCATGGAATACTGTAAAAAAACATTTAACAGCAGGAAAAACATTGTATTTTTCTCATGGTTTCGGAATTACATTTAATGAAAAAACGGGAATTGTACCTCCTGCAGATGTAGATGTAATTTTAGTAGCACCTAAAGGTTCTGGAACTTCATTAAGAAGATTGTTCTTAAAAGGTGAAGGAATTAATTCTAGCATTGCTGTATTTCAAGATGCTACTGGAAGAGCAAAAGATAAAGCAATTGCATTAGGAATAGGTGTAGGTTCTGGTTATTTATTTGAAACCGATTTTCAAAAAGAAGTGTATTCAGATTTAACTGGCGAACGTGGAATTTTAATGGGTGCGTTAGCGGGTTTGTTTGAAGCACAATACAACGTATTACGTAAAAACGGTCATTCACCATCAGAAGCATTTAATGAAACGGTTGAAGAATTAACACAAAGTTTAATGCCTTTAGTTGCAGAAAACGGAATGGATTGGATGTTTGCTAATACTTCTGTAACGGCTCAACGTGGTGCTTTGGATTGGAAAGGAAAATTTAGAGAAGCTACGACTCCAGTTTTTGAAAATTTATACGAAGAAGTGTCTTCTGGAAGAGAAGCTAATAGAGTAATTTCTGAAGGTAGTAAAACAGATTATCGTCAAAAATTAGAAGTAGAATTAAAAGAAATTCGCGATTCTGAATTGTGGCAAGCAGGAGCAGCAGTTAGAAAATTAAGACCTAAATTAAACTAATGACTTTATTTGATAAAATAGTTAAGGCACAAGAAAATCTGAATGGAGTGGTTTTAAAAACACCGCTCCAATTCAGTATTAATTTGTCTGAAAAATTCCAAGCTTCAGTTTATTTAAAAAGGGAAGATTTACAACAAGTACGTTCTTATAAAATTAGAGGAGCATACAACAAAATAAGTCATTTAAATCAAACACAAAAATCAGAAGGAATTGTATGTGCAAGTGCTGGTAATCATGCGCAAGGTGTTGCATATTCTTGTCAAGTATTACAAATTCAAGGTAAGATTTACATGCCTAAAACAACTCCTAAGCAAAAAATTAAACAAGTACAATTGTTTGGAAAATCTTTTGTGGAGATTGTATTAATTGGCGATACTTTTGATGATGCTTTTCATGCTGCGAAACAATTTTCTAATGAAAATGAATTAGAATTCATTCATCCGTTTGATGATTTAGAAGTTATTGCGGGTCAAGGAACTATAGGATTAGAAATTCTTTCTGAAAAAATCCCAACTATAGATTATTTACTTATGCCTGTTGGAGGTGGCGGATTAGCAGCAGGTGTTTCAACTGTTTTTAAAAAATTAAGTCCATCAACTAAAATAATTGGAATTGAACCTCAGGGTGCACCTTCCATGCAATATGCTTTAGACCAAAAAGAAGCACTACCATTAACCTCAATCGATAAATTTGTAGATGGTGCTGCAGTAAAACAAGTGGGTAAGGAAACTTTTGCGGTTTGTAAAAATACTTTAGACCGAATGATTTTGGTGCCAGAAGGTAAAGTATGTTCTACCATTTTACAGTTATATAATGAAGAAGCAATGGTAGTAGAACCAGCCGGGGCTCTTGCTATTGCCGCTTTGGATTTTATGGCAGACGAAATCCGTGGAAAAAATGTAGTATGTGTGGTAAGTGGTAGTAATAATGATATAGAACGTACCGAAGAAATTAAAGAACGTTCATTAATATACGAAGGACTAAAACACTACTTCATGATTCAATTCCCACAAAGACCAGGTGCTTTACGTGAATTTGTAAATGATGTCTTAAATGAGTCAGATGACATTACCTATTTTCAATTCATCAAAAAAAATAACAGAGATGTTGGTCCTGTAGTAGTGGGTTTAGAAGTTAAAAATGAAACCGATATTGCCTCAGTAAAATTAAAAATGAGTGAAAAAGGATTTCAATTTCAGTATTTAAATGAAAAAGAACCTTTATTAGCGTTATTAATTTAATCTTTATTTTGTTATAAATCAACATACTAAAACAATATAGTTTTTTAAATTTCAATTCTTATTTACAAGTAAAAATCAAGATTGTTAAATAGGTAACAAATTTGCTAGGGTCTCATTTTTATTATAAATTTGACTTGTGAAAAAAATAGTCCTATTAATCAGTATTTTTATGTTGGCAAGGCCAGCAATTCCATTTTTGGAGTACATTGTTAATTACGACTATATTGTAAAAGAGCTTTGTGAAAACAAAGAAAAGCCAGCACTTAAATGTAATGGTAAATGTCACTTAATGAAAGAACTTGCTAAAACTGCAGAAGACGACAAAAACACTTCTTCAGATAAAAAGCAAAATGTAAAACAAGAAATTGAAGTTTTGTTTTACCAAGATTTCAAATCACTTTCTTGTAACAATTCTTATGTTTTCACAAACAAAAAAATCAATTCTGTCTATCAGAATTTGTATGCTTTAACTGCAATACAGTCAACTTTTCATCCACCCACCTTTTTAGTTTAATTTTTTTATTATTGTTTCTTACAAAAGAAGCAATAGGATTTACTATGTCCAAAAAAAAAA
The DNA here is from genome assembly GCF_009495795.1 of Flavobacterium sp. LMO6. NCBI lineage: Bacteria > Pseudomonadati > Bacteroidota > Flavobacteriia > Flavobacteriales > Flavobacteriaceae > Flavobacterium > Flavobacterium sp. LMO6. The sequence goes on from NZ_WIBH01000005.1 coordinate 8,232, forward strand.
TGGATAGCTTTTGCTATGCATACTACAATCGTATATAAAAATATCAAACTAAAAAAAATATCAAAAATGAAATCGCCACTAAAAACTAGTTTGTTGCAAACAAACATCAATTATTAAAGGGCGATATCATATGACCTTAAAAAAATAATAAATATTTACATATGAAATTACAATTAAAAAATATTGCATTAGCAATGGTTGTTGCTATTGCCCTAACTTCATGTTCTAATGATGATAATAACGAAATCACAGGTGAAGGAAATTTAAAATTAGAATTCGATAATGTATATGGAGATGCTGATTTTGCTTTCAATACACCATATACCAACTCAAATGGAGAAGTGATAAAAGCCTCAAATGCTATTTACATCGTGAGTAATATTGTGTTAACTAAAACAGATGGTTCAACTTACACAGTGCCTAAAAGCGAAAGTTATTTCTTTGTAAATGAATCAGATGCAGCAAGTACATTGTTAAACTTACCAAACATTCCTGCAGGAAATTACAACAGAATAACTTTCGGAATAGGTGTCGATGCTGACCAATTTAACGCTGGTGCAAACGGTCAAGGTACCATGTGGACAGATGCTCAAGCATTAGGAATGACTTGGTCTTGGGCTGCAGGTTATAAATTTGTTAAGTTTGAAGGAACTGTAACTTCTGCATCACATACAGATGCAAATTACCGTGTGCATACAGGAAAAACGGGAGATATTTACAATTATGCTTCAGTAACTTTAGACTTACCAGATAACGCATTAGTTAGAACCAATATTACACCTCAGGTTCATATTATGACCGATTTAAAGAAAATTATTGACGGAACAACAGTAATCAACTTTGAAGAAGGTTTAGATGTAATGGGTGGAACAAAAGTGCAAAACATTTCAGCAAATAATATTCCAACATTATTTGAAGTTCACCACGTTCATAACGACTAATTTCATCAGAAGCTAATCCAGCTGTACATTTCAAGTCCACAGGAAAAACAAAAATTTTGTAAGCAAAAAAAGAAGCTTCTTAGGTCGCTATTTTTTTAGCAACAAAATCAATTTGTTTTTCCTTTGCGGGCTTTTCATTTCCATCTGGGCTAAAACACGTAGTAATATGAAATCGCCATTCACAATAAGTTTGCGTAAGCAATTGAAAATCATCGAACACCAATGAATTAAAATGTTGTGAGATAAACACCTTTAAAAAAGAAAAGCGATACCATAAGTTACAGCTTATAAATAAAATTTGAACATATGAAAACAAAATATTTAATTCTGTTGGCAATTGGTTTATTAATCAGTTGTTCAACAGACGATTCACTAGAATATCAAAACATTCCTATTGATTATCAAGTTCCATCAAATTTTCCACCATTAGCATATAATATGGCAAACAATCCTTTAACAGAAAAAGGATTCGAATTAGGAAAAAAGATATTTTATGATGGTCGATTGGCATCTGATGGAGTAGTAGCCTGTGGGTTTTGTCACATCCAAGAAAATGCTTTTACGCATCACGGACACACGTTTAGTCATGGTGTTGGGGATGGAATTGGTACTCGAAATGCACCGCCTATTCAAAATATGGCGTATCAAACCCAGTTTTTTTGGGATGGAGCGGCAGATCATATAGAGCTATTATCAATGGCACCAATTTCTAACGAATTAGAAATGAATGGTAATATCATTGATATCATTACTATGATGAAAAATGATTCGGAGTATAAAAAATTATACAAACAAGCTTTTGAAGATGGTGAAATTAACTCAGAAAACATGTTAAAAGCATTAGCACAGTTTATGACAATGCTAACTTCTTCTAATTCTAAATTTGATAAGTACCGAAGAAACGAAACAGGTGGAACATTATCAAGTGATGAACTTGCTGGTTATGCAGTTTTTAATCAAAAATGTGCTTCTTGTCATGCCGCTGATATTTTTACTGATAATTCATTTAGAAACAATGGTTTACCTATTAACCCTTCTATAAATGATTTAGGTAGATATCGTCTTTCTGAGTTAGAAACAGATAAATATAAATTTAAAGTTCCAAGTCTAAGAAATATAGAAAAAACAGCACCCTATATGCACGATGGTCGATTTTATACTTTAGAAGCGGTTTTAAATCATTATGCAGCTGGAGTAACAAATACTCAAAATTTAGATGCTAGTTTAAATGTCACAGGAACCTTAGGAATTCCATTAAATGATACTGAAAAAACACAACTTATTGCTTTTTTGAAAACGTTAACCGATACAGAATTTTTAACTGATCCTAAATTTGCCGAATTTTAATATGAAAAATATATATCAACTACTTTTTTTTCTAACATTTCAATTGGGCTTATCAACTGAAATCGATAGTTTGTCAAATAATCCATTTTCAACCTTACCTCATTTTTCATACGATATATTAGAAGATTGCGATGCTTGTGGTTGTTCTGCAAGTGGAGGAAGCATGGGTTTTGCATCAATGTTAAATACTAATTTTGTTGGAATTCGCTATTTTAATCAATCTTATAAAAGTTCAGACGGTTTGTATTCAAATTCGCCATGGTATACTGAAAATTTTAATACAATCCAGCTTTGGGCTCGAATACCAGTTGCTAACAGAATTCAAATTTCTGCATTATTACCTTATCATTTTCACAATAGAGAAACCAATACTGGGAATCAAAATAGTAGCGGATTAGGAGATGTTACGGTTTTAGGAATGTATCAATTATTTCAAACACATAAAGATAGTACCCTTTTTATCCATTCTTTACAAGCAGGTGCGGGAATAAAAATTCCAATAGGAAAATTTGATGAATTAAACAATGGAAGTGTAAATCCAAGTTACCAAGTAGGAACGGGAAGTTGGGATTATCTTTTAGCTACAGAATATGTAATTAGAAGAAAACAAATTGGACTAAACACATTACTAAATTATGTAATTAAAACAGAAAACGATAAAAAATACAGATTTGGAAATCAATTAAATTATGCCGGAACATTCTTTTATTTACATCAAAAAAATAACTATTCCTTTGCGCCTCAACTAGGAATTGCAGGCGAAGTCTATGAAAGTAACTACCAATTAGGACAAAAGGTTAGAAATACATGTGGAGATATTTTATTTGGTAAAATTGGATTCGAACTTGGAAAAGAAAAACTATCATTCGGAGCAAATTTTATGCTTCCAATAACTCAGAATTTAACAGGAGGCAATGTAGAAGCAAATTACAGATGGAGTTTAAATTTTAACTATAGTTTATAAATTTGTATTTCTTAATGATTAAAAAGTCTCAAAATGGTATTCCTTTTGAGGCTTTTTTTATGTAAAACTTTTATTTCACATAAAAATATAAATTATAATTTAAACTTTGTAATAGTTTATAACTATTATTACCCTAACATTGCTATAAGTAAAATTTATAATTGAATAAGTAATAACATTAAAAAGTTAAAAAAACGAATTCATTTTACCCCGAAATTTGAAAAAAAGAAAACAAATAATAGTTTAATATGATATCGCTACTAACAACAAGTTTGTTGCAAACAAACACCAATTAATAAAAAAGCGATACCTTATATAGTTCTGAATAAATAAATTTTACATATATGAAAAAAGTTTTATTAACAACCAGTTTATTTCTCGGGTTATTTACTTTAGCTCAAGAAACAGCAACTTGTCCGGTTACAGGAAAAACAATGAGTGTTTCTAAAGAAAATCCTCATGGTGGACCTCATGCTTCGGAGGTGAATAGCAACAATAAAGCTGTTAAGACTACTCCTGGGGCTGTTGGAACAACATTGGTAGACAAAAACAAACAATGGTGGCCAAATCAATTGAATTTAAGTGTACTACGTCAAAATTCTGAATTATCAGACCCAATGGGTGCTAATTTTAATTACGCTAAAGAATTCCAATTGTTAGATTATGAAGCGCTTAAGAAAGATTTGCGCGAATTAATGACCCAATCGCAAGAGTGGTGGCCAGCCGATTTTGGTCATTATGGCGGATTGTTTATTCGAATGGCATGGCACAGTGCGGGAACATATAGAACAGGAGATGGTAGAGGAGGATCTCGTGCCGGACAACAACGTTTTGCTCCTTTAAATAGTTGGCCCGACAATGGAAACTTAGATAAAGCACGCCGTTTATTATGGCCAATTAAACAAAAATATGGTAACAAAATCTCTTGGGCTGACTTAATGATTTTAACCGGTAACGTGGCATTAGAAGACATGGGCTTTAAAACGTATGGTTTTGCCGGCGGTAGAGCGGATGTTTGGGAACCAGAATCGCATGTGTATTGGGGATCAGAAACCAAATGGTTAGATGACAAACGTTATTCGGAAGGAAGAAAATTAGAGAATCCGTTGGCAGCAGTTCAAATGGGATTAATCTATGTAAATCCAGAAGGACCTAATGGAAACCCTGACCCAGTATTAGCGGCTAAAGACATTCGTGAAACGTTTGGAAGAATGGGAATGAATGATGAAGAAACGGTGGCATTAATTGCAGGTGGACACACTTTAGGAAAAACTCATGGTGCTGGCGATGCTAAACATGTTGGGGCAAACCCAGAAGCAGCTGCAATTGAAGAGCAAGGTTTTGGATGGAAAAGCGATTACAAATCAGGAAAAGGTACTGATGCAATTACATCAGGTTTAGAGGTTACTTGGACATCAACTCCTGCAAAATGGAGTCATGATTACTTAACGTTCTTATTCAAATACGATTGGGAATTAACTACAAGTCCGGCAGGAGCAAAACAATGGATTGCAAAAACAGATGATAAAATTATTCCAGATGCATTCGATAAAAACAAAATGCACAAGCCTTATATGCTAACGACTGACTTATCGTTACGTTATGACCCTATTTACGAGAAAATTTCAAGACGTTTCTTAACCGATCAAAATGCGTTCAACGATGCTTTTGCTCGTGCATGGTTTAAATTAACTCATCGTGATATGGGACCTAAGTCTACTTACATAGGACCAGAAGCGCCAAAAGAAGACTTAATTTGGCAAGATCCAATTCCGGCTTTAAATCATAAATTAGTTTCAGATAAAGATATTAAAGTTTTAAAAGAGCAAATTTTAGCTTCGGGATTATCTGTTCAAGATAGAGTAACTGTGGCATGGGCTTCTGCATCAACGTTTAGAGGTTCAGATAGAAGAGGAGGAGCTAACGGAGCAAGAATTCGTTTAGAGCCGCAAAGAAGTTGGGAAGTTAATAATCCAATTCAATTAAACCGTGTATTATCGGTATTAGAAAAAGTTCAAGCGGATTTTAATGCGAAATCTAAAGATAAAAAAGTATCCTTAGCAGATTTAATTGTATTGGCAGGAAATACAGGAGTGGAGCAAGCAGCAAAAAATGCTGGATATTCTGTGCAATTGCCATTTACTCCAGGCCGAATGGATGCAACTCAAGAACAAACAGATGTAGCTTCATTTGCTGCATTAGAGCCTTCTGCAGACGGATTTCGTAATTATTTAAAAACAAAATATACAATTGCTACAGAAGAATTACTTGTAGATAAAGCACAATTATTAACATTAACTGCTCCAGAAATGACGGTTTTAGTAGGTGGAATGAGAGCTTTAAATGCAAATTATGATGGTTCTAGTCATGGAATTTTTTCAACTAATAAAGATAAATTAACGAACGATTTCTTTGTTAATCTATTAACTATGGGAACAAGTTGGAAAGCAACTTCAGATGATCAAGAACTTTTTGAAGGAAGAAATATGACAACAAACGAGTTAAAATGGACAGCTACTCGTGCCGATTTAATTTTTGGATCAAACTCTGAACTTAGAGCTATTGCAGAAGTTTATGCGCAATCAGATAACAAACAAAAATTTGTAAACGATTTTATTTCAGCATGGACTAAAGTAATGAACTTGGATCGTTTTGATGTAAAAAATTAATGCCTTATTTACCCAATTTAAAAGCCTGTAAATCATACGATTTACAGGCTTTTTATTTTGACATTTTCTGTGGAGTCGGAGAGAATCGAACTCTCGTCCAAACAAGCAATCAAAAAGCTTTCTACACGCTTAGTTTCATCTTAAATTTTCGACTAAAAGCAAGGCTAGAAACTGCCACTTTTAACTTAGCTTTATCAGTGTCAGAACGGATTTAAAGCATTACCGTTCCTAGGTTTACTTTTACGGTTCTCCTAATCCAACCGCCATAAACCAAGGCTTTTGAGGAGAATCCAGCTTTCCTACCTAGTAGGAACTTGGCAAATCTTACTATAATTCAGATTAAGCAGCTAAAGCGTAATTATTTTCGCCGTTTATAAGTTTGTACATTTGGATTTACGAGCTAAACATACAACGCTCGACGTGCTTACTAGTTAATTCCACTCGCTGTCAAAACCAGTCGACCCCAGAATTTAGTTTCAGATTATAATAAAATCGTATAATAATCTTCACTTTAAAAGTGAGCCAAAAGTACTATCATTTTTTCAATTAAAAAAGTGTTTGGACAAAGACTACTAAAAAGTTATATTTGTAACATTAACACAACGTTTGGTTATAATAAAATAAAGTATGAAATTCGGAATTATTAAAGAACGAAAAAATCCCCCTGACAGAAGAGTTGTATTCACACCAGAAGAATTAGTTCGTTTACAATCAGAACATTCAGAAGCAAAAGTCAAAGTAGAAACTTCAGATATTAGAATATTTTCTGATGAACAGTATTCCGATTTAGGAATTGAAGTTACTTCCGATTTAAATGATTGTGATGTTCTTTTTGGAGTAAAAGAAGTACCGATTGATGCTTTACTACCAAATAAAAAATATTTTTTCTTTTCTCACACCATAAAAAAACAATCCTACAATAGAAAGTTATTACAAGAAATTCTTGAAAAAAACATCGAATTGTATGATCACGAAACTATTGTTGATGCTACAAATAAAAGATTGATTGGTTTTGGAAGATATGCAGGAATTGTTGGTGCCTATAACGGTTTCAGAGCTTTTGGAATTAAATATGATTTATTTAATGTTGCAAAGGCAGAAACTTTAAAAAATAGAGAGGATTTAATTGCCCGATTAAAAAGACAAACATTACCCAATATAAAAATTGTTCTTACGGGTCATGGAAAAGTAGGAATGGGAGCAAAAGAGATTTTAGATGGAATAAAAATTAAGCAAGTAGCAATTGAAGATTTTTTATCTAAACAATATTCTGAGCCTGTTTATACCCAAATAGATGTTTTAGATTACAACAAACGTATTGATGGTCAGGTTTTAGATAAATCTGATTTTTATAAAAATCCTCAAGATTACATTTCTAACTTTGGTCGTTTCACTAAAGTAGCTGATTTTTTTATTGCCGGTCATTTTCACGGAAACGGAGCTCCCGATATTTTAACTCGAGAAATGTTACAGGCAGCCGATAATAAAATTCAAGTGGTAGCAGATATTTCTTGTGATGTTGATGGTCCAATAGCTTGTACTATAAAAGCATCAACCATAGCGGAGCCATTCTTTGGATATTTACCAATTGATCATAAAGAAGTTCCATTTACGCATCCAGCATCCATCATGGTAATGTCTGTAGATAATTTACCATGCGAATTGCCAAAAGATGCCAGTGAAGGTTTTGGTGAAATGTTTATGAAACATGTTATTCCAGCCTTTTTCAATGGTGATAAAGACGGAATTTTAGAACGAGCAAAAATGACAGAAAATGGAAAATTAACACCTCGATTTGCTTATTTACAAGGATATGTTGATGAAAAATAGAAAACTTTAGCATCAAAATAATTGATAACCCGATGAAAATCGGGTTTTTTTTATGTCAATTTAGTACTTTACTATATTAATTAACACGAAAACGTTTTCGTTAATAAAATTATTCAATTGTTATAAATAAAAACATTATTGAATGTATATTTAGCAATTAATTCTATTTTTATTTGCCAAATTACTATTTGAAAATTTTAGCATTCATTAAACTAACAAAATCAAAAAACTATGAGTACAAACCAAATTAAAACGAATTGGGCGCAATTTATTCCCTTAGTAACTGTTTTCTTCTTTTGGGGATTTGTTGCGGCTAGTAACGATATTTTAATTCCTGTTTTTAAAGAAGCCTTTGACTTAACTCAAGGTCAAAGCCAATTAGTATCTGTTGCATTTTATGTAGCTTACACAATAGGTTCAATCATTTACATGATTATTTCTTATTTTATGAAAAGCGATTTAATAAATAAAATAGGGTATAAAAATTCATTAGCATTAGGTTTAATTGTTTCGGCATTAGGAACTTTATTGTTTTATCCTGCTGCAAACTCAGGTTCTTTTCCATTAATGCTATCGGGTTTATTTATAGTTGGTTTGGGGTTTTCACTTCAACAAACAGTTGCAAATCCATTAGCTATTGCTTTAGGTCCAATTACTACCGGATCACAAAGATTAACTTTAGCTGGAGGAATTAATAATTTAGGAACTACTATTGGTCCATTAATTGTAAGTTTTGCCATCTTTGGGTCGGCTACTTCTAACAAAACAACTTTAGATATTGAGAGCGTAAAAATTCCTTATTTGATATTAGGAGCTGCTTTTCTATTAGTTGCCGTTTTACTCAAATTTTCTTCATTACCAGATAAGCCGCAAGCAGTAGTTGAATCTGACGAAAGTATTTCAAATGATAGAGGAAATGCTTTAAAATACCCACAATTAATTTTAGGAATGATTGCCATCTTTGTTTATGTTGGAGTAGAAGTTTCAACAGCTAGTAATTTACCCGCTTACATGGAAAAAGATTTAGGTTTTTTAACTAAGGATATTGCACCCTATATTTCTTTATATTGGGCTAGTTTAATGATTGGAAGATGGACAGGAGCTGTAGAAGCTTTTACTGATAAAATGAATTTGCAAAAAATTCTCCGATTTGTTGCTCCTTATTTAGCTTTCGGCGTTTTCCTATTGGTTAATGCCATTGCAAAACATGATTTAACACCATTTTACATTTATGCATTAATAATTTTAGTTTTAATTGCAGCAGATATTGCAAGTAAAGGAAACCCAGCAAGAATGTTGCTAATATTTTCAGGATTAGGTATTGTAGCTTTAATTATTGGTATGTCTACTTCTGGTATGACTAGTGTGTATGCTTTCACTTCGGTTGGTTTATTCTGTAGTACACTTTGGCCATGTATTTTTACTTTAGCAGTAAGTGGTCTTGGAAAAAATACGAGTCAAGGAAGTAGTTTCTTAATTATGATGATTATGGGTGGAGGTATTATTAGTTGGTTACAAGGTGTAGTAGCCGATGAAACTTCAATTCATTCAAGTTATATAGTTGGTGTTTTATGCTTTGCTTATTTGGCTTTTTATGCATGGAAAGTAAGTGGAATCCTTAAAAATCAAGGGATTAATTTTGATAAAAAACTATCTGGTGGACATTAAGTTCTCAATTTAAATACATAAAAAAATAAGAAACAACTCCGACAAAATCTAAAACTTTGTCGGAGTTGTTTTTTTAAAATTATATATTATCTATTCCACTCAATCTTTCTCGAGAAATACATCACGGCTGCCAATATCAAGAACAAGCCAATACTTCCTACTAACAACGCGTAATCTTCTAATTGAATAATAACAAATATAAAAGTGTATAAAACGGTTAATGAAACGCCTATAAATAATGGAAATTTTTTATCTTTTAAAATGGATATCGCATACAACGAAATTAAAACGATTACTGAACTTGCAGCTATTGCGTAAGCAAACGAAAACGAACTGTGTTCTGTAATTGAAATTAATAAGGAATAAAACATGATTAGAGCAATCCCAATCATAGAATATTGAAAAATATGAATGTTTATCTTACTAATCGATTGAATTAGAAAGAAGATTAAAAAAGTTAATCCAATGACTAAAAACCCATATTTTGAAGCGCGTTCGTTTTGCTGATATTCATCAACTGGAGTAATAAAATTTACTGCAAATGCATATTTGGATAACTCGGGTAAAACATTAAAATAGTGTTGTGCAAACGGACGATTAAAGTGTAATATTTTCCAATTTGCTGTAAAACCTTTGTCGTTAATTTCTCTTGAAGTAGGAGAGAAGTTCCCATTAAAATTAGGTGAATTCCAATTTGATGTCATTGATGCCGAGGTTGTTTTTCCTACAGGTACCATTTTAATTTGATTACTTCCGTTAAATGAAATATCAAATTTAAACGCAGCTTTATTTTCCATTAATTTGTAATCAAAATAATTGGTTTCTAAACTTTCAATACTATCATTTGCCGAATTTGCTACCGATTCAAATGCTAAGTTTTGATTTCCAATTTTCATTTTTACCTCGTCTTTTAAACTTTTTAAATTGGTAGTTCGAATCATAATTTTGGCACGGTTCCAAAAAATATTTTCTGCAGGAATTCCTTTAGAACTAAAATCTAGATGGGAATATGTTCCGTCAAATTGCATTGTAGTTGTAAAAACATTTGATTTGTAAATGCTTCTTTCTAATGGTTTTACCATTGTTACTTCCGATTTACTATTTAAATTATCAGGAAAAAAATAAGCATAATTATTAATACCCGTGGTTGGATCTTTATACGGAATTTTTAAAATTGGACCATAAAAATATACGGAGTTTCCCCATTTAGATGTCGTTTCAGAAATTACTTCCTTTTGTCTCTGACTTCGTTCAGTAATTAAATCCTGAACTAATGTAAGTGGAATTAATAAAACTAAAGTTAAAATTCCTACCATAATCATTTTGGCAGTAGAAGATTGAAAAATTGAAGTTTTAGGTTGTGGTTGCATTTGTGTTTCCATGATTTTTTAGTTTTTAAAATTTGATTAGATGTTAATTATGATTTTATATTAAAGCTTTGCTGAATAGCTGAAATAGGAATAGAAAGCATATTCAAGAAATCTAAACCATAAAATTGATGTGCTGTTTTCCCTTTTTGATATTGCCTTATGAAATACCTTAACCGAGTAGGATAGAAGAACGTTCCCGAAAGAATTACCATCAGTAAATACAAACTTCGTTTTCCGTTTCCGAACAGATAATATTGCATCCCAATTTCTTCCACAACTGAAATACCGGTATTGGTTAACACGTGAATAACATCGTGGTCTTCTAATTTGGGTTGGATTTCAAAATTGTATTTCAATAAAAAGCACCCTAAATGATACCCTAAACTATCGTTAGGTAGTTGAATTAGTTTTGATACATTTATATCCCAAGCTTTCCCTTTTTTGATGAATTTTTGATAAGGTTTCTTACTGATTTCGTACATTTTTTCGATGAATAAATCTTTCATAAATAATATTAAAAGTACTTTGAATTTCAAAGTAAATGGATAAAAAATAGGGTTAACTTTTCTTGATTAATTTTTCGAGTGCTTCAATGTGAGAAGTAAAGGCTTGTCTTCCTTCTTTAGTTGCAGTATATTTGGTATTGGGTTTTTTGCCAATAAATTGTTTTTCAATCTGAATGTAATTCTCTAACTCTAACGCTTTAGTATGCGAAGCTAAGTTGCCATCGGTTACGCCTAAAAGTTCTTTTAACATATTAAAATCGGCACTTTCATTCACCATCAATATCGACATGATCCCCAAACGAATTCGGTGATCAAAGGCTTTGTTGATATTTTGGATGATGTTGAGCATTAAAAAGAGTTTAAAAGTTTAAGGTTTAAAAGGTTAAAAGTTTTGTTGCGATGTAAAAGATTAAGACTGTGATGATTGAGTAAACTAAGCAAAATGGATAACCAAAAATATAAAATAGGTTTGTTCCATTATCATTGATGATATTCAATTCTAATTGTTCATATTCGTATGTGTATTCATTTCCTTCAATTTTACCATTATTATTTAAATCAAATTTTTTTAATTCTTGTTTATCTACATAATCAAAATAATGTAACGATAAAATTGAAATCAGATATAAACTGATTGATGATATTGCAATTATTTTAAAGTAGCTTATTTTTTTCTTTCTTAACCAATAAATGCAAAAAAATAAAAATATACTAAAGCCAATCAAAAAATGCATATTACTTTCTCTCGTATTTAAAATACATTAAACTTCCATATAAAATGTGGCAACCTCCAAACCCTAATGCCCAGAATAATAACCCATATCCTAAAAACCAAGTAGATAATAAACCTAAAGCAATCATCGTAATTCCTAAATAACGAACATCTCCAATTGTATATTTACTAGCATTTACACAAGCTAATCCATAAAATATTAAGGTTAGGGGAGCGATGAGTCCAAACATGTTTTTTTCAATTAAAAAGATAATGAAAAATCCTCCTGTTGCTAACGGAATCATGAAATTGATTACCAATCGTCTTGAAGCCGCATTCCAAATACTTTCACTAGTTTTTCTCGCTTTTCTTATGCTTAATCCAATTCCGGTTAGAATTGACAAAACTAAAACAGAAGTGGCAATAACTAATAAACGAATAACAGCTTCTTCCGAAATTACTAAATCACGATAGGCCCCCATTGTAGAAGTGTCAAAATAAATGGTTTTATAAGCAAACCATGCACCAATTAATGCATAAACGCCTGCTAAAATTCCAGACAAACCACTCAAGGAAATAAAACGTGATGATTTGTTCATCATATTTTTGATTTCGCTAATGTCATTTAAATAGTTGTAGTTTTCCATTTTAAAGTACTTTGAATTACAAAGTAAATAATAAATAATTTGCTGACCAAATATTTTTTGAATTATTTTTGAAGAAAATAATTACAATGAAACCTACAGAAGCCTTCATACTAAGACAACCAGAGCAATATCAAGCTATGATATTACATGTATTATCAGTAGTAGAGCAGGAGCTTTCACAATCAGAATTACTTTTTAAATGGGGAATTCCGTATGTGTATTACAAGAAAAAACCATTTTGTTATTTGGCTCCCAATCATAAAAAGGGATTTTTAGATGTTGGATTTGCAAAAGGATTCCAACTAAAAAGGAATCAAAATGAATTAATTAGTGAAAATAGAAACACTGTTAAATCGTTACGTTATTTTTCAATTGAAGAAATAAATAATAACATATTAAAAGATGTAATATTAGAAGCAAAAGGGCTTTATAATGCAAATAAACATAAAAATTAAGTACTTGAAAATAAAGTAGATTCCATAAAAATTTCAGCATTTACTTTCTTAAGTTTTACTTAATTTAAAAGACACTTCATATGATAAAAAAATAAAAAGCGTTTTATTTGTATTAAATTTAATGAAGATGAAAAAAATACTATGTCTTTTGGTTGTTTTAGTTTCTAATTTTAGTTTCTCACAAAATTGGAACTATAACTTTGATGAAGCGGTTTCATTAGCTCAAAATGAAGATAAAAACATCATTATCGTTTTTTCTGGATCAGATTGGTGTGCTCCTTGTATTAAATTAGAAAAAAACATTTGGCAATCTGATGTTTTTAAAACCGAATCAGAAAAAGAATGGGTTTTGGTTAAAGCAAATTTCCCTCGTAAAAAAGCGAATGAGTTACCAAAAGAGCAAACCGAAAACAATAGAAAATTAGCTGAAAAATATAATTTAGAAGGAAGTTTTCCTTTAGTTGTTCTATTAGATAAAAATGGAAAAGTACTAGGGAAAATGGGGTTTAAAAACGTTTCTCCTGAAGAATATATAAAAATGATTCATGCTTTAGAAAAAAAATGAAAAAATTAATAATCCTTTTTTTTGCTTTTGTAGCAAGTAATTCATACTCCCAACAAATTTTTAAGAAAAAACAAAATTTGTTAGGAAGTCCGTTTGAAATTACGGTTGTAGCAACAGATTCTATTAAAGGCAATCAATTTTTAGAGTTGGCTATTTCAGAAGTAAAACGAGTTGAAAATTTAATTTCAGATTGGATTCCTACTTCACAAATTTCAGCTGTTAATAAGAACGCCGGAATTGCTCCAATAAAAGTTGATAATGAAGTTTTTGAATTGGTGGAAAGAGCAGTTAGAATTTCAAAATTAACTTCTGGTGCATTTGATATTAGTTATGCATCAATGGATAGAATTTGGAAGTTTGATGGCAGCATGAAAGAAATGCCAACAGCAGAAGCAATTAAAAATTCTGTTGCAAAAGTTGGGTATCAAAATATTATTTTAAATAAAAATGAATCTTCTATTTTTCTAAAAAATGAAGGAATGAAATTAGGTCTTGGAGGAATTGGTCAAGGCTATATTGCAGATAAAATTAAGGCTTTATTACAAGAAAACGGATGTAGTTCTGGCTTAGTTAATGTCTCTGGAGATATAAACACTTGGGGAAAGCAACCAAACGGAATGCCTTGGACAGTTGGAATTATAAATCCAATGAATAAAAATAAAGTTTTTGCAACATTTCCATTAGATGACAGTGCAGTGGAAACATCTGGCAGTTATGAAAAATATGTTACATTCAACGGTAAAAGATATTCACATATTATAGATCCAAGAACGGGTTATCCGGCATCTGGAATAATAAGTGTTTCAGTTTTTGCTAAACAAACCGAATTAGCAGATGCACTAGCAACAGGTATATTTGTTTTAGGAATTGAAGTAGGATTAGATTTAGTAAATCAGTTAAACGGAATAGGTTGCATCATTGTTGATGATAAAGGAGCTATTCATGTATCAAAAAATATGGACATTAAAAAATATCAGTAATTATGAAAAAAATTGTAGTAATAGCAGTTGTTCTTGTTGGAATTACCTCTTGTAATTCGGTTAAAGAATACGACAAACAATATATAAATGATCCTGATATGAAGCTTTCAGCAAGAAGTTCAGAACGCTACGAAACTACTTTTCAAGTATATCGTGAAGCGGCTTTAGGAGCAAACGGAGGAAAAACAGGTGGTGGTTGTGGATGTAATTAAGTGGATAAAAAATGAAAAATAAAATAGTAATTTTATTTGTTTTATTTAGTTGTTTTGCTTTTTCTCAAGAAAGTGATTCTACAAAAGTGACTTATAAAAAACGCGTATTAGAAGGAGCTGAAGTAGATTTTCTTGCGAGTTATTATAAGCAAGATGGTGTGCATTCTGCTGTTTCTGGAGGAATTGGTTCTGAAAAATTAACTGATTTTGCATCCAATATTGTTGTGGCTATGCCATTAAATGATGACGATGTATTAACAATAGATGTAGGTTTATCAGCTTATACATCAGCTTCTTCGAGTAATATTAATCCTTTTAATGCTACAGGCGCTTCTGGAGGTGGAGGTGGTGATGATGATAAAGTAGAAGTTGCAGGACCATTTGGAACTCCATGGCAAGCATCTTCAGGAGCTTCTGCATCAGATGTTTATGCATCTGTTGTTGCTAATTATTCTCATTCTAGTGATGACAGAAACTTTGTTTGGAATGCAGATGTTGCGTTTTCAAACGAGTACGATTATACTTCTGTTGGTTTTGGTGGTGGAATTGCCAAATTATTCAATGATAAAAATTCTGAAGTATCGCTAAAAGTTAATGTATATTTAGACCAATGGAGACCCATATATCCTACTGAATTACATGAATATGCTAAATATGGTACAAATTTTTTAAATAGTGGTTTTTTTAGTGGTGTAACCGTTTTAGACCAAAATGGTGCTGCATCAACATCTTATCTTCCTTCAGATTTTACAAATTGGAAAAGCTCAAATAGAAATTCGTATGCTGCTTCTTTTGGTTTCTCTCAAGTAGCTACTAAAAAAATGCAGTTTTCTGTCTTTTTTGATCTTTTATCACAATCAGGTATGTTGTCAACTCCTTACCAAAGAGTTTATTTTGCAGACAAAGCCAATTATTACATTGGGCAATCGGCTTACATTCCATATTATACCAATCCTTCCATTAATTCGGGCAATGGGGTTTATCAATTAGCAGATGATATTGAAAGATTACCTGGAACTCGTTTTAAAATTCCGGTGGGCGCTAGATTAAATTATTATTTAAATGAAAGAGTAGCAATCAGAACCTATTACCGTTATTATTGGGATGATTGGGGAGTAACTGCTCATACAGCAAGTATAGAAATCCCAATAAAATTATCTGATAAATTTACCGTTTTCCCATCTTACAGATATTATACTCAAGGTAAAGCAAAATATTTTGCGCCTTTTGAAACACATCTTTCTACTGAAAAATATTATACTTCAGATTATGACTTATCTACTTTTAATGCCACTCAATATGGAGTTGGAGTAGGATATACAGATATTTTTACAAATGCTAAAATTTGGAAATTTGGTATTAAAAATATAGATTTTAGATTTAGTCATTACGATAGAAATGATGGATTAAATGCTAATATTGTAACTTTCGGAATTAAATTTGTTGAACAATAACACCATTTCGTAATGCATATTTTAATAGTTGAAGATGAAAAAGGAATTGTAGACTTCTTAAAACAAGGTTTGGAAGAAGAAGGCTATACCATTTCTTCGGCATCAGATGGAGAAGAGGGTTTACGAAAAGCACTAGAACTTGAAGTTGATTTGGTTCTATTAGATTGGATGTTGCCTAAAATTCAAGGGATTGATGTTTGTAAAAGAATTCGAAAAGAAAAAACCAATTTACCAATCATTTTTTTAACTGCAAAAGATACCGTTCAAGAAACAATTGAAGGATTAAAAGCAGGAGCAAATGACTACATTAAAAAACCGTTTTCCTTTGATGAATTACTAGAACGAACCAAAATTCATTTTCGTACAAAAGATGAAGTTAAAGTTTTAACTTTAGGAAATATTACAATTGATAAATCAAAATTTCAAGTATTTGTAGACAATAAAGAAGTATCTTTAACCCAACGAGAATTTGAATTACTCGAATATTTAATTAAAAATAAAGGTAAAGTTTGTACCAGAACTAACATTATTGAAGACGTTTGGGATATTCATTTTGAGTATGATACAGGAGTAATTGATGTGTTTATGAATGCTATTAGAAAAAAACTAAACCTAACAAAAGATCAAGATTTAATTAAAACTATTAGAGGAATAGGATATATAGCAAACGATAATTAGCATGCCAAATACGCAAAAAGCAATTAAAGCTACTTATTTTAGTATTATTGGAAATACACTTTTAGCTGTAATTAAAGGTGTTGCTGGTTATTTTGGAAATTCTTATGCTTTAATTGCCGATGCAATTGAATCTACTACTGATATTTTTGCTTCCTTTTTAGTTCTTTTCGGAATTAAATATTCCAATAAACCTCCCGATGAAAATCATCCTTATGGACACGGTAGAGCCGAACCTTTAATAACGTTTTTAGTTGTTGGTTTTCTTATTGCTTCGGCAGTTTTTATAGCTTCTGAAAGTTTTCATAATATAAATACACCGCACGAATTGCCTAAACCATTTACTCTTTTTGTTTTAGGAGCTATTATTTTATGGAAAGAAATTTCTTTTCAAATTGTAATGAAAAAAAGCATTGAAACGAAAAGTAGTTCTTTAAAAGCAGATGCTTGGCATCATCGAAGCGATGCAATAACATCTATTGCAGCTTTTATAGGTATTTCAATTGCATTATTTTTTGGAAAAGGTTATGAATCTGCAGATGATTGGGCGGCAATAGTTGCTTCGGTTTTTATTTTATATAACTGCTATAAAATATTTCGACCAGCTTTAGGTGAAATTATGGATGAGCACTTATATCATGATTTAGAAAATGAAATAAAACGAATTTCAAATGAGGTAACAGGCGTTATTTGTATTGAAAAGTGTTTTATTAGAAAAGCCGGAATGAAATACCATGTCGATTTACACGTAATGGTTGATGGCAATAAATCGGTTAAAGAAGGACATGATATTGCACATTGCTTAAAAGACACTTTAAGAAACGAACTTTTTGAACTAGGACATGTTTTAATTCACATAGAACCTAATTTTGAATCAATAGTATTATAAATATGTTTTCATTTTCATTTAAAAATAGAATTGCGTTTAACTACATTGTAAGTGGTGCTATTCTTATTGCTATAGTATTTTTATTTATTTATTATATAGTAAACTATAGTGTAAATAACCATGTAAATGAAGAAATTCAAGATGAATTACTAAAACATTTAAACGATGTTTATATAGATTCAAATGATACGTATTTAATTCATGTAGATCAATGGAGAGCCAGAGAACATAATACGATTAACATTAATCCGGTTTTTGTAGAATATTATGACAATAACAAAGAACTTATAGATAAATCTCCTAATCTTAAAAGTTCTAATCTTAAGTTATTTAATAATAAGAATGATGTTTTTATTGATACGAAATTAAATAATATTCCAATTAGACAAATTCAAACAGCTATTATAAATAAAGGAAAAATAGTTGGTTATTTAGTAGTTGCTATGTCTTTAGAAGATTTTGAAATTGTTTTAATTTTAAAAAACATTCTTTTAATTACTTTTCCATTAATTTTAATTTTATTGTTTTTAATTGCACGATTTTTTGCAGGTAGAAGTATACTTCCTGTTCGAACAATTATCGAAACTTCTAGTAAAATTACTAAGGATAATTTGCAAACCCGAATCCCTTTACCAGAAAACAAAGATGAATTGTTTGTTTTGTCAGAGAACATAAATAATCTCTTAAATAGAGTTGAAAATGCTATTGAGCGTGAAAAACAATTTACTTCTGATGCTTCGCATGAATTAAGAACTCCTTTAGCGGTTATAAAAGGAACAATGGAGGTTTTAATTAGAAAGCCAAGAAACCAACAAGAATATGAAGAAAAAATTGCATTTTGTATTACAGAAGTAGACCGATTGAATCATATGGTAGATCAATTACTACTATTAGCTCGTTTTGAAAATCAAAAGCAAAATATTAAAAAAGAAACCATATTTTTAAATGCAATAATTCTTGATAATCTGACTCGTTTTTCGAATAAAATAGATGAGAAAAAAATCAAAGTAATTACACATTTCGAAAATGAATTTTATTTAGTTTCAGATAATTATTTAATTTCAATTATTATTAGTAATTTAATTTCTAATGCTGTTAAATACTCTAATTATCAAAGTGAAATTTCAATTTCCTTAACGAACACTTCAAATGAAGTATTGTTTTCTATAACAGATAACGGAATTGGGATATCTGCAACGGATATTGATAAAATATTTAATTCCTTTTATCGATCAGATGTTTCTAATCATTCTGAAATTAAAGGAACAGGACTTGGTTTATCTATAGTTAAAAGACTTTGCGATTTATTAAAAATTAAAATTCATTTAGAAAGTGAATTAGATAAAGGAACTAACTTTATTTTAAGTTTCCCCTTAGATAACCTTAAGTAGTTCTTAAGAATTTTACTATATTTATACGTTACTTTTGTAGTGTAAATATTAGTACAATGTTAGAAAAAATCATCGCATTTAGTTTAAAAAACAAATTAATAATTATCCTATTTACTCTTGGTGTTTTAGGATTTGGTTTGTTTTCACTTTTCCAAATTTCAATTGGAGCAGTTCCAGACGTTACCAATAATCAAGTTCAGGTAATTACCACATCTAGAAATCTTTCAACTCAAGATATAGAACAGTATATTACGTATCCAGTTGAAATTGAAATGGCCAATTTACCAAGCGTAAAAGAAATTCGTTCTATTTCAAAATTCGGATTATCAGTAGTAACCATAGTGTTTGATGATGAAATTGGCACTTATCTACCAAGACAGCTTATTGCTGAAAAAATTAAAACAGCTGCAGAAAAAATTCCTCAAGGATTTGGAACACCAGAAATGGGACCAATTACCACGGGTTTAGGCGAAATATATCAATATACTTTAGAAGTTAAGCCCGAATTTAAAAATCAATATTCGGTTACCGATTTAAGAACGATTCAGGATTGGGTGGTAAAAAGACAACTTTCAGGAATTAAAGGTGTAGTAGAAATAAATACTTGGGGCGGCTATTTAAAACAATATGAAATTGCCATTAATCCAACTAGTTTAAAGGCAATGAATATTTCTACAGTTGATATTTTTACGGCTTTAGAAAAAAATAATAGTATAGCGGGTGGTTCTTATATTGAAAAAACCAATCAAAGTTACTTTATTCGTGGAGAAGGAAAAGTAAATTCTGTTGAAGATATTGAGAATATCGTTGTTAAAAACGATTCTGGTTTACCAATATACATTAAAGACATTGCAAAAGTTCAATTTGGTCATGCTAATCGCTTTGGTGCCATTACAGGAAATGGTGAAGGAGAAAAGGTATTAGGACAAGTAATGATGCTTAAAGGAGGAAACTCGAAGCAAGTAATTGATGATGTAAAAAATAGAGTGACAGAAATTGAAAAAACGCTTCCGGAAGGAGTTTATATCAACGGATTTCTTGAACGAAGCGAATTAGTAGGTAAAACTACATTTACAGTAGCAGAAAACTTAATTTTAGGTTGTTTAATTGTAATATTTGTTGTTGTTCTTTTATTAGGAAATTGGCGTTCAGGTTTGGTTGTTGCCTCTGTTATTCCGTTGTGTTTGTTGTTTGCAATTTCATTTATGAATATTTTTGGAATTGACGCTAACTTAATGAGTTTAGGTGCAATAGATTTCGGAATTATTATTGACGGAGCCGTTATTATTGTTGAATTTATTGCTTTTCAAATTGCACATAAATCCAGACATTTAGTTGGATTACCAAAAGCAGAACAACAAATTCAAATTGATGAAATTACTTATAAGAGTGCTTCAAAAATGATGAATTCAGCTGTATTTGGCCAGTTAATCATCTTAATTGTATTCATTCCTATTTTATCACTTTCTGGGGTAGAAGGAAAAATGTTTAAACCTATGGCAATGACCTTTAGTTTTGCTTTAGTAGGAGCTATGTTGTTTTGTTTTACCTATGTTCCGGTTGCAGCTTCATTGTTCTTAAAACCTCAAGCAGAAAATCCAAATTCTATTTCTAATCGTTTGATAAACAAATTAAACTCTTGGTATTTACCAGTGATAAATTGGGCGTTAAATAACACTAAAAAAGTATTGTATGGTGCTGTTGGTTTATTATTTCTTGCTGTTGGTTTATTTGCAACAATGGGAGGTGAGTTTATTCCAACTCTAGATGAAGGTGATTTTGTAATTCAACCGGTTCTTAAAACAGGAACTTCATTAAGTAAAACAATCGAAACGACTACTTTAATAGAAAAAACAATTATAAAGAATTTTCCTGAAGTAGAACAAGTAGTGAGTAGAATTGGTGCTGCAGAAGTTCCTACTGATCCTATGAGTATGGAAGAAAGCGATATTATTGTAAAATTAAAACCAAAATCAGAATGGGTTTCAGCCGATTCTAAAGATGAATTGGCTGATAAAATTAAAGCGGCTATTGAAAAACAAATTCCAAATATGGAAATCGAGTTTACACAGCCAATTGAAATGCGATTTAATGAATTAATCTCGGGTTCTCGTTCAGATGTCGCTATTAAAATTTTTGGTGAAGATTTAGAGGTTTTAGCTCAAAAAGCACACGAAATAGAAAAAGCAATTAAAAATGTTGAAGGCGCTTCTGATATTATTATCGAAAAAACAGAAGGATTACCTCAAATGTTTGTTCAATATGACAGAAGTAAAATTGCAAGATATGGCGTAAATATTGCCGATTTAAATGAAATGATTTCTCTTGCTTTTGCTGGTAAAGTTGCCGGAAATGTTTTTGAAGGTGAAAAAAGATTCGACATGGTATTGCGTTTAGATAAAACGAACAGAACAGATATAGAAGATTTACGAAATTTATATGTTTCAACACCTAATGGAGAACAAATTCCTTTACGTGAGTTGGCAAAAATTGAATATACAGAAGGTCCAGCAAAAATTTCAAGAGATAACACTAACAGAAGAATTATTGTTGGAATCAACGTTAGAAATCGCGATTTACAAAGTGTAGTTGATGATGTTAAGAAAATTATAGATACTAAAGTTAAACTTCCTTCAGGCTATCGTGTAACGTATGGTGGTCAGTTTGAAAATTTACAAAGTGCAAAAGCACGATTAATGATTGCAGTTCCAATTGCTTTATTCTTAATATTTGTATTGTTGCATTTTGCATTCGGATCAATAAAAGAAGCTTTAATGGTATATTCTGCAATTCCGCTTTCTGCAGTGGGTGGTGTTTTATTTTTATGGATAAGAGATTTACCTTTTAGTATTTCGGCAGGGGTTGGTTTTATTGCTTTATTCGGAATTGCCGTATTAAATGGTATTGTTTTAATAGAACATTTTAAAGAACTAAAACACCAAGGGATGAAAGACATGAACGAACTTATTTTAAAAGGAACAACCGATAGACTTCGCCCAGTTTTATTAACTGCATCAGCTGCTGCATTAGGATTTTTACCAATGGCAATTTCATCATCGGCAGGAGCAGAGGTACAACGTCCATTAGCAACTGTTGTTATTGGAGGATTATTTACCGCAACTCTTTTAACCATGATTGTTTTACCAATATTATTTAAAGTTTTTGATGGTAAAGAGTTTAAAAAACCTAAATTCAAAAAACACCAAAGTGCTACTTATAGTATTATATTTTTATTGACTTCATTACTTGGCTTTTCACAACAAAACAATCCAGAATTGGATAGTTTGGTTAATAAAGCATTACTGAATAATAAAAGTATAAAAGCAGGTCAATTACAAGTAGATAAAGCAAAAGCGAATATAAAAACAGCGTATGATTTTAATAAAACGACTATTTATTATAGCTACGATCAAAATAATTTAGCGACTAATAATTTGCCTTTAAAGGTTTTTGGAGCACAACAGTCATTTGCTTTCCCTACTGTTTATGGAGCACAAAGAAATGTGAATAAAGCAGAATATGATAAAGAACTTGCAAGTTTTGAATTACAGAAAAATAAAATAACTTTAGAGGTATCAAAATCATATTATCAAGTTGTGTATTTGCAAAATCAAGAAAATCTCTATCGGTATTTAGATAGTTTGTATCAAAATTTTTCAAAAGCAAGCGATAGAAGATTTGAATTAGGAGAAACAAATTATTTAGAAAAAATTACTGCTCAAGCAAAATTTAGACAAATTCAAACAAAACTAAATCAAATTGATAAAGAGAAAAAAGCACAGTTAGAGTTATTGCAATTCTATATACAATCAGACGAAAAAATTGTTGTAAATAGTTCTAAAATAAACCTAATTAATAATTTAGGTAATACATCAAGTAAAGTATTGTATAGTTCTTATTTAGAAACAATTACAAAAAAATACAAATCAAATGAAAAATTACAAAATCAAAATTGGTTACCCGATTTAAATTTTGAATATTTCCAGGGAAAAAACAATGGATTGTCTCAATCTTTGTATGGTTTTCAAGTAGGAATTTCAGTGCCTATTTTATTCAATGGAAATGTTGCAAAATATAAAGTTGCCAAATTAGAATCTCAATCGTGGGAGCAACAAAAACAAAATGAAGAAACAAAAATTGAAACCTATATAAATCAAAAAAACAGCGAATTGGCACAATATCAATTGGCAATCGATTACTACACGAATTACGGAAAAAAAGTATCTGAAGAAATTATTAAGGTAGCAAATATGAGCTATAAGAATGGGGAAATTGATTTTTTTCAATACATTCAAAGTCTTGAAAATGCTACAACTATTCAAGTTGATTACTTAGACGCTGTAATTCTATTCAATAAAACACAATTAGACATTCAATACATAAATTTATAATATCTCATTAAAATGAAAAAAATCATATATATATTAAGTACAGTAGCTATTTTAATCTCTTGTAAAAATGAAGAAATAGCACCAGAAAAAGTCGAAGACGGAGTTATTTCGGTAACTGAAACACAATTTTCTACTTCAAAAATGGAAATAGGAACACCAATTGAACAAGATTTTGATGTAACAGTAAAAACATCCGGTAAAATAGATGTTCCGCCTCAATATCGCGCAAAAGTAACAACCTTTTTAGGTGGTTATGTAAAAGCAACTAAATTGTTAGTTGGAGATAAAGTAACTAAAGGTCAAGCTTTAATAACGCTTGAAAATACTGATTATTTAGACTTGCAAAAAGATTATGTAGAAGTTGCCGAACAAATTAATTATTTAAAATCAGAATTTGAACGTCAGAAAACACTTTTTACTGAAAAAATTACGTCGCAAAAAAACTATTTAAAAGCAGAAAGCGATTATCGCCAGGCAAAAGGAATGTACCAAGGATTAAGAGAAAAATTACTTTTATTACACATCAATCCTGCAAATGTTGAAAAAGGAATATTTACTTCTCAAATTACCATTACGGCACCAATTTCGGGAGATATAACAGTTATGAATGCTAATGTAGGAATGTTTATGTCGCCTTCAGATGTTATATTAGAAATTGTAGATACAAACTATTTACATCTAAATTTAAGTATTTTTGAAAAGGATATTTTGAATGTGAAACAAGGGCAAAAAATCTCTTTTAAAGTAACAGAAGCTTCTAATGAAGTTTTTAGTTCTACCGTTCAAATGGTAGGAAAATCTATTGAAAACAAAGACCGAACAATTGCTGTTATTGGCAATCTTACTCCTGCTATTAAAAGTAAATTGTTATCCGGAATGTTTGTAGAAGCCAATATTATTACAACTTCTAAAAAAGGTGCTGCCGTTCCTAATGATGCTATATTTTCAGAGAATAATAAATCTTATGTTTTGGTTTTAGAACCCAATTCTAAATATAATTTCAAAAAAGTAATTGTTGAATTAGGAGAAAAAAACGAAAAGTTTACTGAGATTTTGCCAAACAATAACGTAACTTTAAAAACACAAATTTTAACTAAAGGAGTATTTGATATAACCAATTAAATTATAGAAATTATGAACGACGCACATTTACATATGGTGGTGAACCATTTTCCAATTATTGGAACCATTTTTGGATTAGGAATTTTAATAACAGGAATAGCTTTAAAAAATAAAGTTATTAATAATGTTGCCTACGTACTTTTTGTTGTAGCCGCTGTATTTGCTGCTGTTAGTATGGCTACAGGAGAAGGAGCAGAGGAAATTGCTGAAAAATTACCATCAGTAACAGATCAAATAATTCATGAACATGAAGAAATGGCAGAAAAATTAGCTCTCGTATTATATGCTTTAGGCTTAGTTTCTCTTATTGGTTTGTTCTTAAACTTTAAAAATCATGCAAAAGCAAATCTAGTTTCATATTTAGCGCTAATAATAGCTCTTGTTGGAGTGTTTTTAGGAAAACAAACAGGAACTACTGGTGGAGAAGTTCGTCATACTGAAATTAGAGAAAATGCATCATTAGGTGTTAATAATTCAGGGCAAGATGTAATGGAAAATGAAGGAGATGATGATTAAATCTTAAAAAAATAGGTGTATGGAAAATCAAAATGATAATTACTTAGACAATCATTATATTCATAAAAGCAATTGGTTAAGGGCTGCTGTTTTAGGAGCAAACGATGGTATTTTATCAACATCTAGTTTAGCAATTGGTATTGCTGCTGCAAGCGAATTTAGAGAACCAATTGTTTTAGCTACTTTAGCTGGTTTAGTAGCTGGAGCTTTATCAATGGCAGCTGGAGAATATGTTTCGGTAAGTTCCCAAACCGATGTGGAACATGCCGATATCGAAAGAGAGAAAATTGAATTGGAAGAAATGCCTGAGCTCGAACTTCAGCGATTGGCAACTATCTATGAAGAAAGAGGACTAAAAAAAGAAACCGCTTTATTAGTTGCAAAAGAATTAACAGCTCATGATGCTTTAGGCGCTCATGTTCGAGATGAATTAGGAATTAACGAAATTAGTCAGGCAAATCCGCTTCAAGCAGCAGTGGCTTCTGGAGTTGCATTTACAGTTGGAGGTATTTTACCATTATTGGTAACTCTATTTTTCCCAGTACATAACATGGAATATTTCCTTTATGTTTTAGCTATTTTATTTTTAGGAATTTTAGGTGCTGTAGCTGCTAAAACTGGCGGATCGAGTATTACAAAAGCAGTTCTTAGGGTAACCTTTTGGGGAACAATTGCAATGGTGTTAACCGCACTTGTTGGTCATCTTTTTGGAGTACAATTAGCTTAAACAAAATATAAATTTTAAAAAACTTTTGTTTATTCGAAAAATTAGTTGTTACATTTGCATTGTTAAATAATAACATAAATCATGTTTTTAAATCAATTACATCATCATCATCATACCTCCGCTCAAGCGAAGTAATGATGCTATGTAATTAATCCATATAATCAATAACCCGTTTGAGTACATCAAGCGGGTTTTTTGTTGGTAAGCATTTTTAAAATCCCTTGGTGTACTTTTTTAAAACAAAAATTAAAAATGAACACATTAAAAATTGCTATTCAAAAATCAGGTCGCCTTCACGATGAAAGTATTCAAATCTTAAAAGATTGCGGAATTTCAGTATATAACGGAAACGACCAACTCAAAGTTACCGCTTCCAATTTTCCTCTAGAAGTGTATTATTTACGTAATTCCGATATTCCTCAATATTTGATTGATGGTGTAGTTGATATTGCTATAGTTGGAGATAATTTACTAGTTGAAAAAGGGCAAAATATTCAGATTGCCGAGAAATTAGGATTTTCAAAATGTAAAGTTTCTGTAGCGGTTCCAAAGAACTTCAACTACAATTCTATTCAAGATTTAAACGGATTGAGAGTAGCTACTTCGTATCCAAAAACAGTTGTAGATTACTTTTCTTCGAAAGGAATTTCCGTAGACATTCACCAAATTTCAGGTTCGGTTGAAATTGCCCCAAATATTGGACTTTCTGATGCAATTGTAGATATTGTTTCAAGCGGAAGTACTTTGTTTAAAAACGGTTTGAAAGAAGTAGAAGTAATCTTAAAAAGTGAAGCTGTTTTAGCGGTTTCTCCACAAATTTCAGAGGAAGCCAAACAAGTAGTAGCTAAATTACAATTTAGAATCCAATCGGTATTACGATCAAGAAAATCTAAATATATTTTGATGAATGTACCCAATTATAAAATCTCAGAAATCAGTAAAATTCTTCCTGTATTGAAAAGTCCAACAGTTATGCCGTTAGCAGAAGAAGGTTGGAGCAGCGTTCATTCCGTAATCGATGAAGATAAATTTTGGGAAGTCATCGACCAACTAAAAGAAGCCGGAGCCGAAGGTATTTTAGTATGTCCAATTGAGAAAATGGTATTGTAAATAAATTAAACACATAGGCACATAGAAATTTCAATAATAAGAATCTAAAAAGTAGCTATGTCAACTATTTAAATTGAAACGTCCGAAGCTTCGGACTAAAGTTTTAGAATAAAAACTATGTAACTATGTGTTTCAAAAAATAAAAATAGAATCATGAAAAAAATATATAATCCACAACCTGAAACTTGGTTAGAAATTTGCAAAAGACCAACTCAAACTTTTTCTGATGTAGAAGAAACGGTAAAGCAAATCTTCAAAGAAGTCCAACAAAAAGGCAACAAAGCGATTGCAAAATATACATCTTTCTTTGATGGTGTAACTTTGGAAAATATTCAAGTAACTCCTGAAGAAATTGAACTAGCTAAAAAGGAAGTTGCTACCGAATTAAAAAAAGCAATTCAATTAGCCAAATCGAATATTGAACAATTTCACGCGGCTCAAAAAACAGATAAAATTGTTGTTGAAACTACAATTGGTGTTACTTGTTGGCAAGAAAAACGTCCAATTCAAAAAGTCGGTTTATACATTCCTGGAGGAACAGCACCTTTGTTTTCAACTGTTTTAATGTTGGCCGTTCCAGCAAAATTAGCAGGTTGTAAAGAAATTATTATGTGTTCGCCTTCTGATAAAAATGGAAAAATTAATTCGGCTATTTTGTATGCTGCTGATTTATGTGGTGTAACTAAAATCTACAAAGTGGGCGGAATTCAAGCGATTGCCGGAATGACTTTAGGTACTGAAACTATTCCGCAAGTCTATAAAATTTTCGGACCTGGAAATCAATTTGTAACGATTGCTAAACAATTTGCTTCTCAAAACGGTGTCGCAATTGATATGCCTGCTGGTCCAAGTGAATTGTTAGTTTATGCCGATGAAACTGCTATTCCAAGTTTCGTAGCTTCTGATTTGCTAAGTCAAGCCGAACATGGGAAAGACAGCCAAGTAATTTTGGTAACAACTAACAAAAACATTTTGAACGATGTTGAAGAAGAAATTTACAAACAATTAAAAGAACTACCGAGACAAGAAATCGCGCAAGTAGCCATTAATAATTCCAAATTAATCTTTGTTGAAACCAAAAAAACAGCTTTATCGTTAATTAATGAATACGGACCAGAGCATTTTATCGTATGTTCTAAGAATGAAGATTATTTCGTTGACGGCATTCAAAATGCAGGTTCGATTTTTATTGGAAATTATACTCCTGAAAGCGCAGGAGATTATGCTTCAGGAACCAATCACACTTTACCAACAAATGGTTATTCAAAGAGTTATAGCGGTGTTAATCTGGATAGTTTCTTAAAAGCGATGACCTTCCAAAAAATCTCAAACGAAGGGATTCAAAACATCGGAAAAGCGATAGAAACCATGGCCGAAGCTGAAGGTTTGCAGGCACACAAAAATGCAGTTACATTAAGATTAAAAAATAATTAAAACACATAGATACATAGTTATAATTTGTAAACTATGTTAAGTGAAACGTCTAAAATCAACACAAAGAATAGCTAATGTGACTATGTGTTTAAAAATAAAAACAAATGAATTTAGAAAGCCTAATCAGAGAAAACGTTAAAAAACTGAGCCCGTATTCCTCCGCACGTGACGAATTTGAACAGTTTACAAAACCCATGATTTATTTAGATGCGAATGAAAATCCATTTTCAAATGGTATGAATCGTTATCCAGATCCACAACAAAAAGAACTAAAAGCTATAATTGCAGATAGAAATAATACTCCTAAAGAAAATATTTTATTAGGAAATGGTAGCGACGAAGTTTTAGATTTGATTTTTAGAGCCTTTTGTGAACCGAATCAAGACAATATCATCACATTACCTCCAACATACGGAATGTACGGTGTTTTAGCCAATATCAATGCTATTAAAAATCGTGAAGTGTTGCTAAATGATGAATTTCAACCCAATGTTGAAGCAATTTTAAATGCTGTAGATGCTAATACAAAAATTATATTCTTGTGTTCGCCTAATAATCCAACTGGAAATTCTTTTACCGATTCATCAGTAATCAAAATTCTGAATCAATTCAAAGGTTTAGTGGTAATTGATGAAGCGTATATTGATTTTTCAAATGAAGTAAGTTGGTTAACCGTTTTGAAAGATTTTCCGAATCTGATTATTACGCAAACTTTATCAAAAGCCTTTGCAATGGCGGGTTTACGAATTGGAATTTTGTATGCTTCTAAAGAAATTATTTCGGGTTTAAATAAAATTAAACCTCCTTATAATATCAATGGTTTATCGCAAGAAACGGCTGTCAAGAAATTATTGCAAAGTACCATGCCAACGCAAGTTAGAAAAATATTGGTAGAACGAAATAAACTTGTAGAAGCTCTTTCAAAATGTGAATTTGTTGAGAAAATATATCCTTCGGATGCCAATTTTATTTTGATTAAAGTAGATGATGCGAATTTTAGATACCAACAATTTATAGATAATGGAGTAGTGGTTCGCAACAGAAACAATCAACCATTATGCGGAAATTGCTTGCGAATTAGTATTGGAACGAAAGAAGAAACCGAACAAATTATTGAATTATTAAAAACCTTCAACAATGCCGAAAAGAGTATTATTTATAGATAGAGATGGAACATTGGTTTTAGAACCAGAAAATTACCAATTAGATAGCTTAACTAAATTAGAATTTTACCCAAAGGCATTTCAATTCATGAGTAAAATAGCTAAAGAATTGGACTTCGAATTGGCAATGGTAACCAATCAAGATGGTTTGGGAACAACTAGCTTTCCAGAAGAAACGTTTTGGCCAACCCAAAATTTTATTCTAAAAGCATTCGAAAATGAAGGTGTAACATTTGATGAAATTTTTATCGATAAAAGTTTTCCAGAAGACAATGCTACAACCAGAAAGCCAAGAACAGGAATGTTAACGAAGTATTTGAATAATCCCGAATATGATTTAGTAAATTCTTATGTAATTGGAGATAGAATTACCGATGTGGAATTGGCAAAAAACTTAGGTTCAAAAGCAATTTTTATTAAAAATGAAGAAAATTTGGGCGGAAATGAAATTGCAACTTCATTGGAAGAATTACAAAATATAATTGCTTTACAAACTATAGATTGGCAAAAAATTTATGAGTTTTTGAAATTAGATGAAAGAACGGCTTCTATTTCTAGAACTACAAATGAAACAGACATTGCAATTACATTAAATTTAGACGGAACTGGAAAAAGCAACATCAACACCGGAATTTCCTTTTTTGATCATATGTTAGACCAAATAGCGCGTCATGGTCAAATGGATTTAGATATTCAAGTGAAAGGTGATTTAGAAGTCGACGAACACCACACGATTGAAGACACAGCGATTGCTCTAGGAGAAGTTTTTGCAAAAGCATTAGGCAACAAATTAGGAATTGAACGTTATGGATTTTGTTTACCAATGGACGATTGCTTAGCACAAGTAGCAATTGATTTTGGAGGAAGAAACTGGTTAGTTTGGGAAGCTGAATTCAAACGTGAAATGATTGGTCAGATGCCAACTGAAATGTTTTTTCACTTCTTCAAATCGTTGACAGATGGCGCTAAAGCCAATCTAAACATCAAAGCAGAAGGCACAAACGAACACCACAAAATTGAAGCGATATTTAAAGCCTTCGCCAAAGCAATAAAAGTGGCTATAAAACGCGATACAGAAAAAATGATTTTACCTTCAACCAAAGGAATGTTATAAAAAAAAGTAATCAGTCACAGTCTCAGTTGGCAGAAATAACTCGATTTAAACTGCGACTGCGACTGAATACTGCGACTAATAAAAATATGAAAATAGCTATTATAGATTACGGAGCAGGAAATGTTCAAAGTGTTTTATTCGCTTTGAAACGCCTAGGTTTTGAAGGAACTGTTACAAACGATTGGAATACCATAAAATCGGCTGATAAAGTGATTTTTCCTGGTGTAGGCGAGGCGAGTAGTGCCATGAAAATGTTACAAGAAAGTGGTTTAGATATATTGATTCCAACCTTAAAACAACCCGTTTTAGGAATTTGTTTGGGCATGCAATTGATGTGTAAACATTCGGAAGAAGGAAATACTGATGGATTAGGAATTTTTGATGTTAATGTGGTTAAATTTTCTAAAGAAGTAAAAGTGCCACAAATGGGTTGGAATACAATTCACAACCTGAAATCGCCCTTATTTACTGGAATTAAGGAAAACGAATTCATGTATTTGGTTCATAGTTATTATGCGTCTTTATCTGAAAACACGATTGCCACCACGAATTACGAACTAGAATATAGCACGGCATTGCAACGCGATAACTTTTTCGGAGTACAATTTCACCCAGAAAAAAGTGGCATCTTCGGAGAACAAATTTTGAAAAACTTTTTAAACTTATAATTTGAGCTTGAAATTGCTCTTGAAATTGAACTTGATATGAGAATAATACCAGCCATAGACATCATCGACGGAAAATGCGTCCGACTTTCCAAAGGCGATTACGATACGAAGAAAATTTACAATGAAAATCCATTAGAAGTAGCCAAATCATTTGAAGCACACGGAATTGAGTATTTACATTTAGTAGATTTAGATGGAGCAAAATCAAGCCAAATCGTTAATTACAAAGTATTGGAACAAATTGCTTCGAAAACGAATTTAAAAATTGATTTTGGTGGCGGTTTAAAATCCGATACCGATTTAAAAATTGCTTTTGAAAGCGGCGCCAATCAAATCACAGGCGGAAGTATTGCCATCAAACAACCCGAAGTTTTCAAGAGTTGGATTCAGCAATACGGAGCTGATAAAATCATTTTAGGAGCTGATGCAATGAATGAAAAAGTGGCGATTTCTGGTTGGTTAGAAGAATCAAAAGAAGAAGTTATTCCGTTTATTCAAGGTTATCAGAAGGAAGGTATTCAATATGTAATTTGTACCGATATTTCAAAAGATGGTATGCTAGAAGGTCCAAGTTTTGAATTATACCAAAGAATTTTAAATTCCGATTTGTCAAATCGAGCAAGTCATTTCGAGCGGAGTCGAGAAGCGAGATTAAAACTTATCGCTTCTGGAGGAATTTCCACATTTGATGAATTGCCCAAGTTAGCCGAATTAGGTTGCGAAGGCACCATCATCGGAAAAGCGATTTACGAAGGAAGAATCAGTTTAAAACAATTAGAAAAATATATAACAAACCTGACAGGTTTTTGAAACCTGTCGGGTTTAAACAAAGACAAATGCTTACAAAAAGAATCATTCCCTGCTTAGATATCAAAAACGGGCGAACCGTTAAAGGTGTCAATTTTGTGGATTTAAAAGATGCTGGTGATCCAGTAGAATTGGCAAAGAAATACGCTGAAACAGGCGCTGATGAACTAGTTTTTCTAGACATTTCCGCAACAGAAGAACGTCGCGCAACTTTAATCGATTTGGTTAGAAAAGTAGCTGCTGCAATTAATATTCCTTTTACGGTTGGTGGTGGTATTTCATCTGTTGCTGATGTGGATGTGTTACTTCGCAACGGAGCTGATAAAATTTCGATTAATTCCTCAGCTGTTAAAAATCCTAACTTGATTAATGAAATTGCAGCAAAATATGGAAGTCAGTGCGTAGTTGTGGCTATTGATGCCAAACAAATTGATGGCGATTGGATTGTTCATTTAGTTGGTGGAAAAGTTCCAACCGAATTGAATTTATTCGATTGGGCAAAAGATGTCGAACAACGTGGCGCTGGTGAAATTCTGTTCACTTCCATGAATAATGACGGAACAAAAAACGGTTTTGCCAATGAAGCATTATCAAAGTTATCCGAAATCGTAAACATTCCCATTATCGCTTCTGGTGGTGCGGGAACTAGGGAACATTTCGCTGACACATTTATCAACGGAAATGCCGATGCCGCTTTAGCAGCAAGTGTTTTTCACTACCAAGAAATCGAAATTACAGAATTAAAACAATATTTAAAGGAAAAAGAAATTAGTATTCGATTATAATTTTTTTCCACAGATTTCACCGATTTGCACGGATTAAAAGAATTGAATTTGAATATTAGATAATCCGTAAAGTGGCTATTATATTTTATAGAGCATAGAAAAGAATAATTATAAACTTAAAACAAAACTTAGTGAAACTTCGTGCTTAACTTAGTGCAACTTTGTGTAACAAAAATAATGAAAGTAAACTTCAACAAAACCCCAGATGGTTTAATACCAGCCATCATTCAAGACAATGAAACTAAAAACATTTTAATGTTAGGCTACATGAACCAAGAAGCTCTTGACCAAACTATAGCTTCCAAAAAAGTAACCTTCTTTAGTCGCACTAAAAACCGATTATGGACTAAAGGCGAGGAGAGTGGCAACTTCTTAGAGCTGATTACCATTAAAGAAGATTGTGATAACGATACGCTTTTAGTGAAAGTAAAACCTGTTGGCCCAACTTGTCACACAGGTTTAGATACGTGTTGGCAAGAATCTAATAATCAGGAATTTGGATTTTTATCAAAATTAGAAAACACTATAGCAATTCGTAAAGAAAATGCCGATGCAGAAAAGAGTTATGTAGCTTCTTTATTTGCAAAAGGCATTAACAAAATTGCTCAAAAAGTTGGAGAAGAAGCCGTTGAAGTAGTCATTGAAGCAAAAGACAACAACGACGATTTGTTCTTATCTGAAAGTGCTGATTTATTATTTCACTATTTAATTCTATTGCAAGCAAAAGGATTTCAATTAAATGATGTTATCGAAGTTTTGAAAAGTAGAGAGAAGTAATTAAAAAGGTATTTTTACAAAACTCATTACTAAACTTACGATAAATAATATTATAGATCTAATCAATAAATTACGGAAGTAAACCCTATTTTCTTGATTAGAACTTTTGTGTTTTAAGTATGCAAAAATTGACAATGGCAAAGCTGACATAGTTCCTACGATGTTCATAATCATTGCGCCTGGCCAATGCATTATTCTAAACATAATACCTATAAAGCAGACGCTTAATAACCAACCAAAAAGCACTGAAGTTAGGGTGTTTTCTTTATACGATTTATCACTCAAAAAATAAAAGCCTAATGGAAAATAACATAGTGCTAAACCTAATAATGACAATACTAATAAAACTGAACCACCTGGAATATGTAGCATTTTTAATAAAGAAGCTAATACTACTATTATTAATAAAGTTTTTTCTGTTTTCATGATTATTTTTTATAATTATATTAAATAAAGTAATTTTATCTCAATTTTATTGGCAAATTTTTCTACACTCTTCTGTTGCTTTTAAAATTGATTTTTTTGGTAATTTCAACCATTTTTCAATTTCATTTTTATTGTTCATATACAAAATATAAGTTGAAGTCCTTTTTAATTTTTCCATTTCTTCTTCATTATTTTTATTTTTTTTAAGATTTTTTTTAAGTTCAATAAGATTTTTACGAGTATATTTTAACCAATCCATATTAGCGAATTGAATGTTAGAATTTTTTAAAATATATAATCTTAAAATATCTTCTTGCCATGCATAACTTAGTTGATTATCAGAATCAATAATTATGCAATTATCTTTAGGTAAACTTTCTAAAAAAGAAATCAATTCATTGCTCCAAGTCGCATTACCACTTATCCCTCCCCATATTTTATATTCTAAAGGATTTTCCGAAATTTTTCTAATTGGTAAACCAGAAAAATAAGGTCTATATGATTTGTCTAAAATTTTCAATCCTTCATTATCTTTAACAACGGAATAGATAAATTCAAAAAAGCTATCAATTAATTTAAATTCAGCATCATATTTATTTGAATTTCGATTAATATTTGTTGTAATTAGTTTAGAAGTATTTCCATTTTTTCTAAAAAAATCAATTACAAACCCACCACCGTCAAAAGCGTCCTCAGATTTATGAATTTTAGAATCAGGAATGTTTAGGTCTAATTCATTTTTAAAATGAATAATTTGCTCTTTACTAAATTTATAGGCTTTATCTAAAATTATTTTATCTGAATTATCAGCTATTTTATATTTCATAATACATTGTACTTCGTTCTTTTTAAAGTCAATATAGTATTTTGTATCTGGGTATTTAAAACGGTTAAATTCAATGATAACTTTTTTAAGTGAATCATTTTGAGCATTTAAAATGCTATTAATTAAAATGAAGAAAAAAATGAATAGCTTTTTCATTTATATTATATTGATATAATTCAAATTATTGTTTAAAGTATTTTTCCCAAATATATCCAAATTTCTCCAAAAATTCTTACCTTTAAAATAAAAATTTAAGATGCGATTTCACACAAGAAAGTGGGTAAAACCCGAAGATTTAAATGCTAACGGAACTTTATTTGGAGGTAAAATGTTGGCTTGGATAGATGAAGAAGCGGCTTTGTATGCTATTGTACAATTAGAAAATTCTCGGGTGGTAACCAAATACATGAGTGAAATTAATTTTATGAATTCTGCTAAGCAGGGCGATATTGTGGAAATAGGTATTGATGTAGTTAAATTTGGAAATTCATCATTAATTTTAAAAAGTGAAGTTCGAAATATGATGACAAGAGAAACGATTATCACAATAGATAACATTACGATGGTGAATTTGGGTGTAGATGGAAAACCTGCTCCTCATGGTAAAAACCAAATTGAATATATAGAAGACCGATTGAAAAAATAATATTTTTTGCCACGGATTAAAGGATTAAAAGGATTTTTAAAGTAAATAATCCGTGCTAATTTGTGTAATCTGTGGCTAACTAAATAAAAGAATATGCTACAAAAATCAACCTTAGAATTTCTAACCCAACTTAAAGAAAACAACGACCGTGATTGGTTTGCTGCTAATAAAAAAGCTTTTGAAACCGAACAAAAGTTAGCCAAATCGTTTTTTACATCGGTTGTTGAGCAGTTGGGTAAAATAGATAGTATTGAACGCATTCAAATTTTTAGAATTTATCGCGATGTGCGTTTCTCAAAAGATAAAGCACCTTATAAAAATCATTTCAGCGTTGGGTTCACCCGAACAAAACCGATGCTTCGTGGTGGCTACTATTTACATATTGAGCCTGGTGGAAGTTTTGTAGGTGGTGGTTTTTGGGAACCTAATCCTGTTGATCTGAATCGAATTCGTAAAGAATTTGAAATGGATGACGAAGAAATTAGAACGATTGTTGCTGATGCTACTTTCAAGAAATATTTTGGTGAACTAAAAGGCGAAGAATTAAAAACAGCTCCAAAAGGTTTCGATAAAACGCATCCAGCGATTGATTTAATTCGTAAAAAGCAATATTTGCTAACTCGCAGTTTTTCGGACAAAGAAGTATTCGCTCCTAATTTTCAAGAAGAAGTTTTAGCTACTTTTCAAGCCATGCGACCATTTTTTGATTACATGAGCGAAGTTTTGAGTACCGATTTGAATGGAGAATCTTTATATAATTAGACAATGAGTCAATGTTACGATTTGGCAATTATTTTCTTTTCATTGACACATTGTCTAATTGGCAGATTAAATAATTTGAATTTGACTTTTTAAGCGTTCAATTAATAAGTTCATCATTCGTTTATTAATATTCGAAGAATTTTGAATATAGTCTTTATATTCGGAAATTGTAAACATTCCAATTACAATACCTTTTAATGAATTTCTAAATTTGATATCGCGTTGAATAGCATTTTCAATATAAATGAGTTTTTTTTCTGGAGACATGGTAAAAAATACGCCTTTCTGCTTAGTTGCATAATTTTTAAAAACTTCAATGAACAAATCATTTTGAAACTTTAAAATAGGGCGTAAGGTTTGGTTTTGAAACTTTTCTTCGATACTCGAATTTTCAAAAATAGTACCAATAGATTCTCCTCTTATTTCTAAAATAGCTTCATCTTTAGTTTTCATTTTTTTTCTTTTTTATAGTTATCTAAAGTTAGAAAAAAAATCCGTTCGTATAAATTAAAACACTTTAAGTTATTAAGAATCAGTTGTTAATTTCTTTTATTGCAAATCAGATTTTGTACTTGGAGTACTAATAATTTCAAATACTTCTAAATCAAAATAAGGAAGTGAAGCCATTACATGATCAAAAATATCAGCCATAATATGTTCGTAATTTATCCATTCTTTATCTTTAGAAAAGCAATAGATTTCTAGTGGAATTCCGTGTTCTGTAGGTTGTAAATATCGAACCATCAAAAGCATGTCTTTATTAATTCCGGGGTGCGATAAGATATATTGGTTAATATATTTTCTAAACAAGCCTAAATTAGTTAGGTTTCTACCATTTACGATAACCGACTTATCTATCTTGTTATTTGTGTTATATTTATCAATATCTGCCTGTCGGTGTTCTATATAGGAAGTTAAATGCTGAATTTTTTTAAATTTTTCAATAGCATCTTTTTCTAAAAATTTAACTGAGTTTGATTTAATTAGTAAATGACGTTTAATTCTTCTTCCATCAGAATCTAACATACCACGCCAGTTTTTAAAACTATCCGATATTAAGCTATACGTTGGAATTGTTGTGGTTGTATTGTCAAAATTTCTAACTTTTACAGTTGCTAAGTTAATTTCTATAACATCTCCATCGGCACCAAATTTTTCCATTGTAATCCAATCGCCAATTCGTACCATATCATTAACCGAAACTTGAATACTAGCCACAAATCCAAGAATAGTATCTTTAAAAATAAGAAAAATTAATGCCGAAATAGCCCCAAAAGTGGTTAATAATGTTTTCATATTAGTGTCAAACATTATTAATACAAAAGAAGTAATTCCAAAAACCCACAACACAATCATAATTACTTGAATGTAACTATCAATAGGTTTATCACTGTAACGAGGTTTGTTTTTTAAATAATCTTTTAAGGCATTAAAAATACTTCGCGTAATCCAAAGCGAAAGGATAATAATATAAATTTTTACCCCTTTTTCAAAGAAATCTTCCCAATAGGTAAACTTACTTAAAATAACGGGTACAGTCTTATAAATAAAAAAAAGAGGTACTAAATGAGCAAGATACTTTGCGGTTTTATTTGCTACTAAAAAATCATCAAATGTAGATTTAGTTCTTGCAGCTACAATAGCTAAAAAAATGATAAATATTTTTTTAAAAATGTAATCTAATAAATACGTAACAATAACTAAAACAACAATATTAATAGCTAAATTTAAGTAAGAAGAAATAGCGTCATTAAAGTCGAGACTTTTAAAAATATCATATGCCCAGTTAAAGATTTTCATTATGTATTTTGCAAGTATTTTTTCTCAATATAGAAGGTTCCAAAAGGAATTACAGAAGCCAAACTAACAATAAGAAATGTTTTAAAATTCCATTTTTGTTCATTTTTAATTAAAATAGCAAAAGCAATATACAGAATAAAAAGCAGACCATGAGCCATTCCTATGTTTTTTACATAAATAGGATTTTCAGCAATGTATTTCATTGGCATTGCAAAAAACAATAAAGCTAATAGAGAAAGCCCTTCTAATAATGCGATTGTTCTAAAAGATTTTATCATGATAAAGCAGAGTAAATTAAGAATCCATAAATTATAAAGCGTCCAAAACGAAGTAAGGCAAACAAGAAGAAATGTTTTCTAGAAAAATTAATCATTCCGGCAGCTAAGCAAGCAATAGCAAAAGGTAAAGGTAATAATGCTCCTACAGCAATTAAAAATCCACCCCATTTTTGCATATTAATAATGTGTTTAGACATTTTTCCATATAAATAGTTATTCACAGACGGAATTGCAGCTATTGTCATACCCATAAAATAGGCTATAACTCCACCTAAATAAGAAAGTAAAGCTAAAAATGACAAATAGAGTAGAGGTTCATCAGTGTTTTTTGTCCAAGCGATAAAAATATCAGGTGGAATTAAACCTAAAATACTCTCTGATGCTAAAAAAATAGAAAAAATGAAAAAATCACTAAAATTTTGTGTTATGTAAAGTAAACCTTCATTCAAATTAATTACTTTATAATTAACATAAAATAAAATGGCAACAATAATGGCTGTTGGTAAAATAGCACCTTTGACACCTTGCCATATAAAGGAATAAAAACCTGTATATTTATAGTATTGATGTAAGAGTTTAACTCTAGATTTTTTAGGCTTTGACATGTAAATTAAAATTTAAGCAAATTTAATTAGTTTGATGGTATAGTAGCGTTAAGAAAAACAAAAAAATCGGTAAAAATATTTCACCGATTTATATTATGTAAAATAGAAAATTAAATTAATAAGCTAAAAAAGCCTTATTGTATTCTTTTAAATCTAAAACATTGTTTTTCTTACTTAAATCAGTAAATAAGGAAAGGAAATAGTTTAAGCTTTCTAAATTATTTTCTTCAGAAATATTTGCTTCAACTTCAGTTTCTTTTGCATCAACTGGTTCATCATCTGGTATACCAATAAAAAATGCATTATTTGAAGCCAAATGTTCGTAAGCTAAACGTAAAGCTTTTGTTACAACCGGATTATTTAATTCTAAAGTTATTTCTCTGATTTTTTTTAAATCTTCAACAATCTCAGAAGCTTCAAATTTATTTTGTAATAAATCTTTCTGAATTTTCTCAATCAATTTAAGGGCTTGTTTGTTTTCCATGATTTGTGTAATAAGCCACAAAAATAAACTTTCTATAAGTTATACACAAACCTTTTTATGAGTTATTTTTAGTAATACACTTATTGAATTATAATATACATTATGTAAAATAGAATTTTTATTATATCAGGATTTATAACATCTTATAATTTTGTACCTTCGTATAGTAAATGCTGTATCTATGAAAAATCCAATTGCAGAACGTATAACTGATTTTCTTAAAAACTATCCTCCTTTTTCGAGTTTAACCTATCAAGAATTATTA
Organism: Flavobacterium sp. LMO6; assembly: GCF_009495795.1. Taxonomy (NCBI): domain Bacteria; kingdom Pseudomonadati; phylum Bacteroidota; class Flavobacteriia; order Flavobacteriales; family Flavobacteriaceae; genus Flavobacterium; species Flavobacterium sp. LMO6. The sequence goes on from NZ_WIBH01000005.1 coordinate 48,213, forward strand.
CTGATAGCAAAAAGTTGTAATGTTTTATATTTAGAAAAAAATGAGACACTTTTTAAAATACATGATGTGACACATTCCTTTTTTTATGTAGTTCATTCTGGAGCAATTGGTTTATCTGTAACTTCTGATACAGATGATGTTTTAATTGATAAATGTGACGAAGGCGATATTTTAGGTTTACGACCATTTTTTGCAAAGGATAATTATTTAATGACAGCAAAAGCTCGTGAAGAAAGTATTATTTATGCTATTCCAATTGATGTTTTTAAACCGTTTGTTGCTGAGAATGCAAATGTGTTAAGTTTTCTATTAGAAAGCTTTGCTTCAAATACGAGAAATCCTTACGATAAAAATCATAAAGGAAAATTAATTTCAGAAAATGTTATTTATAATGATCAAAATGCTGAAATTCAGTATTACCAACCTATAAAGTATACAGCAAATCCAATAACTGCTTCACCAAGCGATATTGTTCGGTTTGTTGCTCAAACTATGTCTAGTAGCAAAATTGGCAGTATGATAATTCATAAAGACAGAAAACCAATTGGAATTGTTACCGATAAAGATTTACGCTCTAAAATTGCAACGGGTTTATTTAGAATCGAAGTTACCATAGATAAAATTATGTCTTCTCCTGTAATTACAGTTGCAGATAATCTTTCTATTGCCGAAGCTCAAATTATGATGCTTAAAAATAATGTTTCGCACTTATGTGTAACTAGAGATGGCTCTGTAGATTCTGAAATTACCGGAATTATTACAGAACATGATATTGTTGTTGCTCAAGCTAATAACCCAGGCGTTTTATTAAAGCAATGTAAAAGAGCTTTAAAATCTGCTGATTTAAAAGAAGTTAGAGAAAAACTATCCGATTTAATTCAACATTCTTTGGATAAAAATGTACCTATTCAACATATTTCTTCTATAGTCGGCGAAATCAACTTAGCCATAACAAATAGAGCAATTGAATTGGCTATTGAAAAAATAGGTTCTCCTCCTCCAGCCCAATTTGCTTGGTTAAATATTGGAAGTCAAGGCAGAAAAGAACAATTATTATTAACTGATCAAGATAATGCTATTGTTTTTGAAGATGTTGCCGAAGAAAAATACGATTCAGTAAAACACTATTTTATCGAATTAGCAGAAAAAGTTACTAAAACACTAAATAAAGTGGGTTACGAATATTGTCCCGCAGAAATGATGGCCAGTAATCCGCAATGGTGTAAATCTCTCTCCGACTGGAAAAATCAATTTAAAGGTTGGATTACCGCTCCAGGAGAAAAAGGTATTCTTTTATGTACGATTTTCTTTGATTATGACTTTGTTTATGGAAATGAAACGTTAGTTGATGAAATAACCAAAACCATACACGAAGAAACACACGATAATCAATTATTTTTTGCTTATTTAGGTGCAGATGCGCTAAAGAATCCACCACCATTAGGCTTTTTTCGTCAGTTTTTAGTAGAAAACGATGGCGAACATAAAGACACTTTTGATTTAAAAGGAAGAGCCTTAATGCCTTTGATAGATGCTGCCCGAATAATTTCTCTTAGTAAAGGAATTAAAAATGTTTCCAACACAATTTCCAGATACGCAAAACTAGCCGAATTAGAGCCTCAAAATGCGTCTGTTTATGAAGCATGTGCTGATGCTTTTTCCGAATTATTAAAATTTAGAACCGAAGAAGGTTTAAAAAGTCAGTCTAATGGTAGGTATTTGAATTTAAGCGAGTTATCAAAGTTGGATAAAGTAAAACTTAAGAATGATTTTCAGCCAATTAACGATATTCAAGAAGTTATAAAAAATCGTTTTCAACTAACTTATTTTACTTAGACTATGGCATTTAATTGGTTTAAAAAAATAGTTAAAGATCATCCAAAGTTTTGGATAAGTTACCTTTCATATTTTGAAGAAAATCAGAATAAAAAGAAACGTTATGTTGTTTTCGATTGCGAAACTACTGGCTTAGATTATAAATCAGATCGTGTTTTATCTATTGGCGCAGTTGCAATTGAAAACAATCAAATAATTGTTGGCGATTTTATGGAAGTGTTTTTAATTCAAGACATTTTTAAAGTAGAATCTGTTCCTATTCATGGTATTTTAAAAGAAGGTAAAGAAGAAAAAATCGTGGAAGCAGAGGCTATTATTCGATTTTTAGAATTCATTAAAGATGCTACTTTAGTAGGACATCATGTTGATTTTGATATTGAAATGATCAATCAAGGATTAGCTCGTTTAGATGTTGGGAAATTGAAAAATCAGGTAATGGATACTGATGTAATGTATCAAAAATTAAAGTATATTCCTCAAGAACAACACAGTTCATTAGACGAATTATGCGATATTTATAAAATACGAAAATCAGATAGGCATACTGCAAGTGGCGATGCTTTTATAACCGCTTTATTGTTTTTAAAATTAAAAAGAAAATTAGAAATTTAATAAAGAATGCAAGACGATTGGGCTTATTTAGAAAAATACGCATTAGAAAATGAAAAGCTAGGCTTAAAAGTGAATAGTGGTAATAGAATTGTGTTTATTGGAGACTCTATAACAGAATATTGGAAACAATATGATGCTTCATTTTTTAGTCAAAATGGCTATATTAATAGAGGAATAAGTAGTCAAACTACCACACAAATTTCTTTTCGATTTCAAAATGATGCTCTTAAAATTAAACCCAAAAAAATAGTGATTTTAGCTGGAATTAATGATATTGCCGAAAACAACGGCCCTATTTCTTTAGATGAAATAGTAATAAATATTCAATCCATGATTAAAAGAGCTTTAGATAACAAGATTGAAGTAATACTGTGCTCGCTACTTCCTGCTGCTATAATTCCTTGGAATCATAAAATTAATCCGGTTGAAAAAGTAGTAGAATTAAATAATAGATTAAAGAAAATTTCTGAAGCTAATTCCATTCCATACGTAGATTATTTTTCAAATATGGCAGACGATACAAAGGGTTTGCCTAAGGAATATAGCCATGATGGAGTTCATCCGAATGAAAAAGGATATTTAAAAATGAAGGTTATTTTAGAAAATTATTTAAAATAAAAAAAACTGCCCCATTGCTGAAGCAGTTTTTTAACCAATAAAACTAAAAACTAGAGTTTGCCATCTTTAATTTCATCCACTATTTCAGGATTTAATAAAGTTGAAATATCTCCAAAATTGGAGAAATCTCCTTCAGCAATCTTTCTTAATATTCTACGCATGATTTTACCTGAACGTGTTTTTGGTAAACCACTTACAAATTGAATTTTATCTAATTTCGCAATCGGACCAATTTGATCAGAAATCAATTGATTAATTTCTTTTGCTAAATTAGTTCTATCACGGCCTTCACCTGTTTCTTTTAAAATAATAAATCCGTATAACGCATTTCCTTTAATGTCATGAGGGAAACCTACAATAGCACTTTCTGCTACTGCTGGATGTTCGTTGATGGCATCTTCAATTGGAGCCGTTCCTAAATTATGCCCCGAAACAATAATAACATCATCTACTCTACCCGTAATTCTATAATATCCTACTTCATCGCGCAAAGCTCCATCTCCTGTGAAATATTTTCCTGGAAAAGCTGTGAAATAAGTTTCTTTATAACGTTGGTGATCACCCCAAATGGTTCTCGCCATAGATGGCCATGGGAATTTAATACACAAAGCTCCCGTGACTTGATTTCCTTCAATTTCATTACGTAATTCATCCATTAAAACAGGCTGAATTCCTGGTAATGGTAATGAAGCATACGTTGGCTTGGTAGGTGTTACAAACGGAATAGGTGAAATCATAATTCCTCCCGTTTCGGTTTGCCACCATGTATCTACTAACGGACAGCGCTTTCCTCCTACGTGATCGTTATACCAGTGCCAAGCTTCCTCGTTAATAGGCTCTCCAACCGAACCAATTACTTTTAATGAGGTTAATGGAAACTTTTGAACAAAATCTAAACTTTCTTTTGCCAATGCACGAATTGCTGTTGGAGCTGTATAAAACTGAGTAATTTTATGTTTTTCAATCACTTCCCAAAAACGACTAAAGTCTGGATAAGAAGGTACTCCTTCAAAAATCACTGTGGTAGCACCATTTAAAAGTGGTCCGTATAAAATATAAGAGTGACCTGTAATCCATCCAATATCTGCTGTACACCAATACACGTCATTTTCTTCGTAATTGAACACATTTTTAAACGTATAAGCGGTATACACCATATAACCAGCAGTTGAATGAACCATTCCTTTTGGTTTTCCGGTAGAACCCGAAGTATATAAAATAAATAACGGATCTTCTGCATCCATTATTTCAGCAATATTATTTCCTAAAGCAGCATCTAATAAAGGTTGTAGCCATAAATCTCTACCTTCTTTCATCGTTACTTCTGTATTAGTTTTATTAACAACTAAAACCGTATCAACTGAAGGACATTTTTCTAAAGCTTCGTCAACAATTCCTTTTAAATCGATTGATTTATTACCTCTATAACTTCCATCTGAAGTAATTACCATTTTACACTCGCTATCATTAATACGACTAGCAACTGCCGAAGATGAAAATCCTGCAAATACAACAGAATGTATAGCACCAATTCGTGCACAAGCCAAAACAGCAACGGCTAATTCTGGAATCATGGGTAAATAGATACAAACTCTATCTCCTTTTTTGATACCTTGATCTCTTAGAACATTTGCCATTTTTGAAACACGAACGTATAATTCGTTATAAGAAATATGCTGAGCTACTTCACTTGGATCATTAGGTTCAAAAATAATAGCAGTTTTATCGCCTCTTTTTGCTAAATGTCTATCAATACAGTTTTTTGTAATGTTTACTTTCGCATTTAGAAACCACTTAAAATTAGCTTCCTGCATGTCAACTTCAAAAACTTTATCCCATTTTTGATACCATGTGAAATTTTCATCGGCTATACGATCCCAAAATTTTCTTGGTTCTCGCACCGACTTCTTATACATTTTAAAGTAGTTTTCTAAATCGTGTATTTTATAATAACTCATGAATTATTTATTTGATTATAAAATTAATACTTTTTTCTTTTTTTGACAGAATTGTTTTTTAAAAATATTCTTTTTTTGCTAAATCGATATAGTAACCTTGCTTTTTTTTGTTTTAATTTGTAAAAACAATACAACCATGCAATTCGATATACAAAATACCGAATCTTCAGCTTTATATAAGCTGTTAACCGGAACTGTTATTCCTCGACCAATAGGTTGGGTTTCGACAATTGACAATAACGGAATCAATAACCTTGCTCCTTTTTCTTTTTTTAACGTAGTAAGCGAAGATCCACCACATGTGATGTTTTCCACGGTTCGAACTGGAAATAAAAACAAAGACACTTTAAATAATATATTAGACAACAAACAATTTGTGGTCAATTTAGTTACCGAAGAAGTTGTAGTACAAATGAACACAACTTCTCAAAGTGTAACTTCTGATATTGACGAATTCGAATTAGCAGGTGTTACTCCAATTAATGCTATTTACATCAAACCAAAACGTGTCAAAGAAAGCTTAGTACATTTTGAATGCGAAATGGTACATCATTATTTCATTGAAAATCATCAAAATGGTGGTGCTTGTATTATTATTGGTAAAATTATAACGATACACATAGATGATACTATTCTAATGGAAAATTATAGAATTAACTTAGATAAATACAAACCAGTTGCGCGTTTAGCAGGTTCAAATTATAGTAAATTAGGAGAAATTTTTTCAATCAAAAGACAATAACTAATTATCAATTGTTCATTGTTAATTATCAATTAAAAACATGAAAATAACAGTTATAGGTGGTGGTCCAGGCGGACTTTACTTTTCGATATTAACTAAAAAAGCAATGCCTCATTGCCAAATCGATATTTACGAACGCAATAAACCCGACGATAGTTTTGGTTTTGGAGTAGTTTTTTCTGATGAAACGCTAGGGGAATTCCTTAAACGCGACATGCAATCGTATGAACTTATCCGAAGTAAATTTGCCTATTGGGATGATATTATCGTAGCTCGTGATGGTGAATCTGTGAATATTGCTGGAAATGGTTTTTGCGGTTGTTCTCGTAAAACATTGTTACAACTATTACAACAACGTTGTATTGAAGAAGGCGTAAATCTGCATTTCGAACAAAATGTAGATGATTTATCGCAATTTGCCGATTCAGATATCATTTTAGCTGCTGACGGAATCGCAAGTGCTGTTCGTACTCAATACCAAAAAGAATTCGGAACTAAAATCGAATTAAAGAAAAACCGATTCGTTTGGTTAGGCTCAACAAAACCTCTTGATGCTTTCACTTATTTCTTCAGAAGTACGCCTCACGGAACTATTGTTGCCCATAGTTATCAATACGAAAAAGGTATGAGTACTTGGATTTTCGAATGTTCAGACGAAACTTGGCAAAAACATGGTTTTGAAGTGACCAATGAAGAAGATACCATGACCAAAATCGCTGAAATCTTCAAAGATGAATTAGACGGACATTCATTGATTTCAAACAAATCGCATTGGCGTCAGTTTCCCCATGTTACAAATGAAAAATGGTATCATAACAACATCGTTTTACTAGGCGATGCCAAAGCTACAGCCCACTACTCTATTGGTTCAGGAACGAAATTAGCGATGGATTGTGCAATCGGTTTATCAGATGCTATAATTGCGAATCCAAATAATGTGCAAGCCGCTTTCGAGCAATATGATAAAACCAGAAGAAATACGGTAGAAATGATTCAATATGCGGCAGTCGTTTCTTTAGATTGGTTCGAAAACATGGATCGTCACATGCAACACCCATTCCAACAATTTGCTTTTGGATGCATGACCCGTTCTAAAAAAGTGACGTATGAGAATCTAAGATTACGCGATAAATCATTTACAGATAAAGTTCTAAAAGAGTTTAATGATAATCTTTTCAAATCGAGCGAAGTCGAGATTGTTTCGGCAGCATTTACTCCTTTTAAAATTAGAGAACTAGAACTCCCAAACCGCATTGTTATGTCGCCAATGGGACAATATTCTGCTACAGACGGATTAGTTTCCGATTGGCATTTAGTGCATTATGGAAGTCGCGCTACTGGAGGCGTAGGATTAATCATCACCGAAATGACCGCCATTTCCGATACGGGAAGAATTACAGAAGGTTGCGCGGGAATTTATAATGCAGAGCAATTGAATCAATGGAAAAAAATTACCGATTTCATTCATAATAATACTTCTACTAAAATAGGAATTCAATTAGGTCATTCTGGACGAAAAGGAGCTACGAAAAAACCTTGGGAAGGTAACGGACCAATGGAAACACCTTGGTATTTAATTTCCGCTTCTCCTATTCCATTTAATGACAATTTCGCTACTCCAAAGGAAATGACTTTGGAAGATATGGCTGAAATCAAAGCACAATTCGTTCAAGCTACTAAAAATGTAGAAGAAGCTGGTTTTGATATGATTGAATTACAAGCGCATCACGGCTTTTTATTGGCTTCTTTCTTGTCGCCTTTAACTAATATTCGTACGGATGAATTTGGCGGAAGCATCGAAAATCGTTTAAAATATCCTTTAGAAGTTTTTAAAGCCATTCGTGAAGTATTCCCAATGGATAAACCAATTTCAGTGCGAATTTCAGCAACGGATTGGGCAGAAAATGGAATATCAGAACAAGAAGTCATAACAATTGCAACCGCTTTCAAAGCTGCTGGAGTTGACATTATTAATGTTTCAACAGGAAATACTGTTGCTGGTCAAAAACCATTAACAGGTAGAATGTGGCAAACGCCATTTTCAGACGCGGTTAGAAATACGGTTCATATTCCAACCATAACTGCTGGATACATTCAAGATATTGACCAAATCAACACGATTCTTTTAAACGGAAGAGCCGATTTAGTCGCTTTAGGACGACCTTTATTGTTGGATGCTAATTTCGTTAGAAACGCACAAGCTTACGAACAATTTCAAGCAAATGATATTCCAAATCCATATAAAATGGGCGTTTCGCATTTGTATCCGCTAAAAGCTTCGGAAAAAAAACAAGTGGAAGGCATGAAAAAATCGTTAAAACCTAAAAGTAATAAAAAGTAGTATTAAGATTGTAGAATTAAGTATTAAGACAAAATTGCGACTTTTGCTCCCGAAATTTAGGGATTTGCGAGAAACTAATCATTATGAAACATTACCAAGATAATTTCGCTCACAATAGCTTACCAGCTCTGGAATTACAACCAGAGTATACCTTTTTGGATTTACCGCAATTCCAACAACCTGAAATACTGAATTGCGTTGATAAATTGTTAGATAGTCACATTCATAATGGTCGTGGAAATAATAGTTGTATTCGCACGTTTGAGGAAACTTGGACGTATCAAGATTTATTTGAAAAAGCGAATCAAATTGCACATGTTTTGGTGGATGATTTAGGTTTACAATCAGGTAATCGTGTTTTGATTCGTTCTGCTAACAATCCCATGATGGTTGCGTGTTGGTTTGCTATTTTAAAAGCGGGCGGAATTGTAGTAGCTACCATGCCATTGCTTCGTTCTAAAGAATTGACTACGATTATCGATTGTGCCGAAATTTCGCATGTGTTGTGCGATAAAGAATTGGAAGAAGAAATTCATTTGGTAATCCCGAAGTTTCGGGACGATTTTCTAAAACAAACGTGTTTTTATGGGAATTCACAATTGGAGGAATTAATGGCTACTAAACCGAAAACTTTCGACAATTATCATTCGAAATCGGATTCAGTGGCCTTGATTGGCTTCACTTCTGGAACAACGGGTTTACCTAAAATGACAGCACATTATCACAAAGATATTTTGAATATTTGTGAAGCGTTTCCAAACTATTCTTTACAACCAACACAAAACGATATTTTCACAGGAAGTCCGCCATTAGGATTTACATTTGGTTTAGGTGGATTGGTGTTGTTTCCAATGTATTTTGGAGCTTCAACTTTCTTAATCGAAAAACCGAGTCCAGATTTATTGTTAAAAGCGATTCAAGATTTTAAAATTACGATTTGTTTTACCGCACCCACCGCTTGGCGTATTATCACCATAAAAGTTAAAGATTTCGATATTTCTAGCTTAAGAAAATGTGTTTCTGCTGGCGAAACGTTACCATTTAAAGTTTGGCAAGATTGGTACGATGCTACAGGTTTAAAAATATTTGACGGAATCGGTGCTACCGAGATGTTGCATATTTTCATTTCTTCTAACGAAGAGAACATGAAACCTGGCGCTACAGGAAAAGCGATTACGGGTTACGAAGCAAAAATCATAGACAAACAAGGCAACGAAGTACCAAGAAATGAAGCTGGAAGATTAGCGGTTCGTGGAATTACAGGTTGTAAATACCTAAACCGAGAAGAAAAACAACGCGAATACGTAGAAAAAGGTTGGAACATCACAGGCGATATTTTCCGTCAAGATGAAGAAGGTTACTTCTATTTTGTGGCACGTGGTGATGATATGATAATTTCTTCTGGCTATAATATTGCGGCAATTGAAGTAGAATCCGTACTTTTAACCCACGAAGATATTTTGGAATGTGCTGTGGTTGGCTTACCTGATGAAGAACGAGGAATGTTAGTTTGTGCGCATATTGTATTACACGATAATACTAAAGCAACTGATGTAATGAAAAATCGTATTCAACACTGGTTCAAAGAAGTAGCTGCACCCTATAAATATCCAAGAGTGATTAATTTCGTGGATTGTTTGCCAAAAACGGAAACAGGAAAAATACAACGATTTAAGTTAAAATAAGTATTAAGATTTTAGTATTAAGTATCAAGACATATATAATGAGTCAATTCACAAAACAAGAAAAAGTACGTTTCCAACATGTTGATTATGCTGGAATTGTCTTCTATCCCCGATTTTTAGAAATGCTAAATTGTTTAGTAGAAGATTGGTTTGAAGAAGCCTTAGATCGTCCTTTTTCAAAAATGCACGAAACCAATGGTATTCCAACGGTTGATTTAAAAATACAATTCAAAAATGCTGCTAGATTAGGCGAAATCTTAACCAAAAAATTGTGGGTAAAAGAATTAAAAAACTCCTCTATTCTTTGCGGATTTCAGTTTGTAAATGAAGCAGAAAATACCGTTTTAGAAGGCGAAGTTACCTTAGTAAACGTAGCTTTCAACCCAGAAAGAAACGGCATCAAAGCAGAACCTTTTACAGAAGAAATGAAGAATAAAATTTCAGTATTTAGTCTTAATACTTAATACTCAAATCTTAATACAATTATTATGGAATTCAAAAAATTCAAAGCCGCAACCGTTCAAACGTCACCTGTATTTCTAAATGTAGAAAAAACAGTAGATAAAGCCATTTCTTTTATTAAAGAAGCCAGTAATAACGGAGCAAAATTAATCGCTTTTCCAGAAGTATTTATCGCTGGATATCCCTATTGGAATTGGATTATGACGCCAGTTCAAGGGAGTAAATGGTACGAAGAATTATATAAAAATTCGGTTGACGTAGCAGGTCCAGAAATCAAGAAGCTTTGCTTAGCTGCCAAAGACAATGATATTCATATTGTAATGGGAATCAACGAACGTGGCAATAGCTATGGCGAAATTTACAATACCAATTTAATCATCGACAACAAAGGAGTTTTCGTTGGAAAACACAGAAAATTAGTCCCAACATGGGCCGAAAAACTAACTTGGTCTTCAGGTGATGGTTCTTCGTTAAAAGTGTACAATACAGAAATTGGTCCAATCGGCACCTTAGCTTGTGGCGAAAACACCAATACTTTAGCGCGTTTTACGCTACTTTCTCAAGGCGAATTGATTCACATCGCCAATTATATTTCACTTCCAGTAGCGCCACCCGATTACGATATGGCAGAAGCAATTAAAATTCGTGCCGCAGCGCATTCGTTTGAAGGAAAATTGTTTACAATTGTTTCCTGTTCGACTGTTTCGCAAGAAATCAAAGATGCTTTACGTGCTGATGTTCCGAATGTAGATGAATTATTGGATAGAAAAAGTTCTGCTTTTTCAGGATTTATTGGTCCAAATGGAGCTGTAATTGGGCAACCATTAATTGATGAAGAAGGAATGGTGTATGCCGAAATTGATTTAGCAAAATGCATCCAACCCAAACAAATGCACGATATTCTAGGACATTACAATAGATTTGATATTTTCGATTTACGAGTAAACACCGCTCCTACTCGAAAAATTACGTTTATCGATAATCACGAGGAATTTAATAAAAGATAGTATTAAGACTAGAGAATTAAGTATTAAGACAACTTACTATGGAAGAAAATAACTATTCAGACGACCAATACGGAAGAGCTCGTGTGCAAGACTCAGACGAACTAAAAGCCTATTATAAAGAATTAGAAACATTAGGCGCTGGTGCATTATGGACAGTAGCTAATGATATCGAACCTTGGGAACCTCGTTCATCATCTGTTCCAATGCTTTGGAAATACGATACTTTACGGGATTTGGTTTTAAAATCATCAGAATTAGTAACACCTGAACAAGCGGGAAGACGTGTAGTATATTTGGTAAACGACAAACGAAAAGACGTTTCCGCTGCTGTGGGTTGGTTATACACCGGAATTCAAGTTACACGTCCTGGTGAATTTACTTCAGCGCATCGTCATCGTGCTTCTGCCCTACGTTTTATTATGGAAGGTGAAGGTGGTTATACCGTGGTAGATGGTAATAAGATCATGTTGGAAGTAAATGATTTTGTTATTACACCAAACTCTACTTGGCATGAACATGGCGTTAATGAAGGTGGAAAAACCTGCATTTGGCAAGATGGTTTAGATATTCCGTTAGTCAATGCTTTAGAAGCCAATGATTATGCGGTTTATGATGGCAAACAAGAATTGGTAAAACCATTAAACTACTCGCCTATTACTTATGGTTGTGCGGGATTAATTCCTGCAGACAAGACTTGGGATAAACCCTATTCACCTTTGTTCAAATATTCTTGGAAAAATGTGTATCTAGCCTTGTTAGAAGCTCAAAAAGTGAATGAAGTCAATCCATTTGATGGAATTTTCATGCAATATTCCAATCCGTTAACTGGCGGACACGTGATGCAAACGATGGGTGCAGCCATGCAATTATTACCTGCTGGATTTAAAGGAAAAGCACACAAACATACAGGTTCATTTGTATATCAATGTGCAAAAGGAAAAGGATATTCAATTATTAATGGACAGCGCTTCGATTGGAAGGAACGCGATATTTTCTGTGTTCCAAGTTGGGCATGGCACGAACATCATAACTTATCTGAAACTGAAGATGCTTGCTTATTCCAATTTAACGATTTGCCAGTAATTGAAAGTTTAGGTTTATTTCAATCAAGAGAATTGGAAGAGAATAATGGACATCAATTTATTCTGTAATTAAAGTTGAATTTTTATGAGAAGTTTGATAATATATCTGACATTGTTACTACCCTTGTGTTCTTTTACACAAAATATAAATTTTAATCAAGGTTCAGTAAATTCAAAAGACTATTTTGAAGAAATAAAATATGAATTAGTATTTGGAAAAATAATTCTCCCAATTACTATTAATGGACAGAACTATAGATTCATGTTAGATACAGGCGCTCCAAACATATTTTCTAATACTATTTTAAAAGAAAATAATTTAATAATTGGTGACTCTATAAACATAAGTGACGCAAATAATCAAAATGATAGTATGAAATCTGTCATAGTTCCGCAATTAAAAATAGGAAACTTAACTTTTGAAAATCAAGCCGGATTAGTTTATGATTTTGAAAAACACAACCTTTTAAAGTGTTTTGGTATTGATGGAATTATTGGTAGCAATTTATTTCGAATGTCCATATTTAAAATCAATAGTCAAAACAAAACTATTACAATCACCAACAATATTAAACGATTGAAAATTGAAAAAAAACCTATTAAAATGGTTTTAATTAACAATCAACTTTCACCCTATGTTAAACTTAAATTTTTTGGAAAAGATAGAAAGAAAGCTTCAGATATGGTTCTTGTTGATACCGGAATGGATGGACTATATGACATGTCAAAAAGAGCATTCTCTATTTTTGAGAAACTCGATATATTTAGTGTTCTTGCTACTTCAACAGGAATTGGTGATATAGGGATTTTTGGCTCTGGTGTTGCTAGTGAACAAAAATTAGTCCGAGTAGAAACCACCATGCTTAATCATTATGAACTCAAAAACATGGTTCTATCAACTACTAGTGATAATAATTCGAGAATAGGATTAGATTTTTTGAAACATGGTAACTTAACATTTGATTTTATAAATAAGAAATTTTACTTTGAACCAATAAGTAACGTTGAACTAAAGGCAGTACCAAAATTTCAAACTTCTTTACAAAATGATAAAGTTGTTATTGGATTAATTTGGGATGAAAATCTTAAACGAGTAATGAATTCGGGTGATGAAGTAATTAGTATCGACCAAGTAAACATTTCTGAAATGTCGTTGTGCAATTATTTATCTCATAAAAAGAATTGGAAAAATAAATCAAATTACTCGTTAACAATAAAAAATAAAGAAAACAAAATAACTACTATTGCAATAGAAAATTAATATTAAATGAAACTACTTACCTACAAAACACAAGACACAGATGCACGTTTAGGCTTTATTCATAACAACCAAGTTATTGATATGCAATATTTTGGAGATATATCCAATTTTCCTTTGCCAAACGATATGTTGGAATTAATTGATATGGGATTTGAAATCATTGCTGAAATTACAGAACTAATTTCAGAAACTCCTGAGAATTTCTTTGAAGAAATCGCTTGTGAGATGAATGAAGTTACGATTTTAGCACCCATCGAAAAACCAAGAAAAAATATCATCGGAATAGGTTTAAATTATACCGAACACGTTGCAGAAAGCGCTCGTACATTAGATACAACAGGAAAGCTTCCTCAAAAACCAATTATCTTTTCTAAACCACCAACAACCGTTACGGCTACTAATACAGAAATCATTAAAAATACTAAGTTAACAGAACAATTGGATTGGGAAGTTGAGTTAGCTGTAATTATCTCAAAGAAAGGCAAATACGTTGCTAAATCTGAAGCATTAGATTATGTTTTTGGTTATACCGTAATTAACGATATTTCGGCACGTGATTGTCGCAGAGAAGGACAATGGATTGTATCTAAAGGACAAGATACTTTTGCTCCAATGGGACCATATTTAGTAACAAAAGACGAAATCGAAAATCCGCATAACCTAAATTTATCTTTAACAGTAAATGGTGTTGAAAAACAAAATTCAAATACCAAATTTTTGCTATTCAACATCAACGATTTAATTGAAGATTTAAGCACCGTTTTCACATTAGAAGCTGGCGACATCATTGCAACTGGAACTCCTGCAGGCGTTGGAGCCGGAAGAAATCCTCAAGAATGGATGTACGATGGAGATGTAGTTGAAGCAACTGTAGAAGGAATAGGAACGATTGTGAATACAATTAAAGAAATATAATAAAAGTATTCAGTCGCAGTTTTCAGTTTTCAGACTGCTAACTGTGACTGAGACTGTAAACTTATGAAAATGAAATACAGAATTGGCCAAATAGTTCCATCATCAAACGTAACGATGGAAACCGAAATACCAGCAATTTTTCGTTCAAGAGAAACGATACTTCCGGAACGTTTTACGTTTCACAGCAGTAGAATGCGAATGAAAAAAGTAACCAAAGAAGAACTCGAAGCTATGGATGCGATGAGTTTAAAATGTGCTCAAGAACTTTCTGATGCTCATGTAGACGTTATGGGATATGCGTGTTTAGTAGCGATTATGAGTATGGGGCGTGGTTATCATTGTGTTTCAGAAGTAAATTTACACCAAGAAACGGTGGCGAACGACTTCCCTACTCCTATTGTAACATCTGCTGGAGCATTAATTAACGGATTAAAAGTATTAGGAGCGAAAACGGTTTCCATAATAACTCCATATATGCGCCCATTAACTGATAAAGTCGTAGATTATATTGAACATCAAGGCATTAAAGTAAAAGAAAGTATTGCTTTAGAAATTCCAGATAATTTAGAAGTGGCAGCTCAAAATCCAATGAATTTATTGGAAATCTACAAACAATTAGATTTAACAGGTGTAGATGTTTTAGTAGCATCAGCTTGTGTTCAAATGCCATCGTTAGAAGCAATTGATTTAATTCAGGCAGAATGTGGCATTCCGGTAACTTCAGCAGCTGTTTGTACCACATACGAAATGATGAAAAAATTAGGAATTGAAGCAAAATCAGCAATTGGTGGTGAATTATTGAGCGGTAAATATTAATGAAGTCACTTCAATATAAAATACTGTTCTTTTTATTTATAGTCATTGGCATCTCCTTATTACGACTATTTGGATTGTATTTTGTATTCATAATTCCAATATTAATTGGTTTGTATATCATTGTAATAAAATGCTCCAAATGAAATGGATTAAATTTTTATGAATCTAATCCATTTCATTATAATACTCTTATTTTCAAAGAAATAAACGATTTAAAGTCACAACCCTTTTAAATTCCGTAAATTTACATAAACACTCTAAGATTATTTAAAGTGTTTAATTCACAATTCTTATGGAATTTATAGACTATTACAAAGTTCTTGGCGTTACAAAAAGTGCAACTAATGATGAAATAAAAAAAGCCTACAGAAAACAAGCTAGAAAATTACATCCAGACATCAACCCAAACGATAAAGAAGCACAAGCCAAGTTTCAGCAACTTAATGAAGCTAATGAAGTACTGAGTAATCCTGAAAAAAGAAAGAAATACGATACGTATGGAAAAGATTGGGAAAATGGTGAAGCGTATGAAAAACAGAAACAACAACAAAGTTATTCCAACTCGGCTGCTCAACAATCCTATTCTGGTGGAAATTATCAAGAAGAAGACTTTTCAGATTTTTTCTCCTCTATGTTTGGTAATCAATCTGGAAATAGACAAAGAGCACAAGTAAAATACCGCGGACAAGATATTCAAGCGCAATTGCAAATTAGCATCAATGAAGCTTATACAGCACATAAAAAAGAATTTACGGTAAACGGAAAAAACATTCGAATTACTATTCCTGCAGGAATTGAAGATCAACAAACCATAAAAATCAGCGGTTTTGGCGGAACTGGAGTTAATAATGGCCCAAATGGTGATTTATTCATTACTTTTTCAATACTAAATACAACTTTATTTAAAAGAGTTGGAAATGATTTATTCTTACATCATGATTTAAATTTATACACTGCTGTACTGGGTGGAGAAGTTACAATTACTGATTTTAATAACACTAAATTAAAACTAAAAGTAACCGCTGGGACTCAAAACGGTACAAAAGTTCGATTAAAAGGAAAAGGTTTCCCAATCTATAAAAAGGATAATGAATTTGGTGATTTGTATGTAATATTTACGATTCCCATTCCAACCAATCTTTCTGAAAAAGAAACTGAATTATTCAATGAATTATCAAAAGCTACTAAAAACTAACATTATGGAAACATCTGATTTAATTGTTGTAGATCTATTTTGCAAAGAATCTCAAATCGAAATTAACTTTATTCATGATTTAGAAGCGTTTGGTTTGATTGAAATTACGGCTCAAAACGAAAATAAATATTTAAATAAAAATCAATTGGGCACTCTTGAAAAAATAATTCGATTACACAACGATTTAAAAATAAATAAAGAAGGTATTGATATTATTCTAAATCTACAAGATAAAGAAAATCAATTACTTACTGAGATTAATTACTTGAAAAATAGGTTGAGTTTGTACGAGTAAATATTAAAAATATTTTTTTTAAATTAAATTCATTTTACTCCAAATTAATTACGAATGTCTTTTTAACTATCTATTATAAAAAAGCCCTGAAATATAGTATTTCAGGGCTTTTGATTTATTTAAAAACCTTTTTTTATTTTCTACTCATTAATATTCTTAAAATATACCAGAATAATAACATAATTGAAGCAAACAATTGTAATGAAGCTCCAACGTATTGATCTGTACTAAAATTATCTTTAATTTGACTAGTTTGATATAAAATACTAGCAGAAGCTAATACAACCATACCAACAGAAAACCATAATCCTAAATTAAAACCAAAAATAGCACCTACAACAATTACTCCTAACGCAACAAAACCTCCTATTGTAATTGCAGTTCTTAAAAAAGAGAAATCGGTTTTTGTCATAAATACAACCGCTGTTAATCCAGAAAACATGAATAAGGTAATAATTGCCGCTTGCATAATCATTTCGCTACCCGAATAAATAACCGCAATGGCTATCATTGGTAAAAAAATTATAGCCTCTAATAAAACATATAATCCTAAACCTAAATATTGTTTGTCTCTATCAGGATGAAAAACCAATCGGTCTGATAATGTTGATCCCAACCAAAATAATCCCAATATAAACAACCATACAAATTTACCACCCATCATCATTAAAATCCAATCTATTGGTACAATCTTCAATAAAATAGATTCTACTAACATAAAGGCTAAAATAGCATAAGCGACATGACTGTACGTCTTTTTAAAAAATGTAGCTCTTTCACTATCAGTAGCATAAGATACAATTACATTATTTTCTGAATTCATATAATTTAATTTTAAAGTTTATCGAATTTATGATTTTCTATCGAATTATAAAAATAAATTACGTTTTCTGAATTTTTAATTTTTAAGTGTTTTTAAATCAATTAATTACATTCATTAACAATTCTGAACAATAAAAAAATACAAAGGCATACCAATGGTTATGTTTACAGGAAAAGTTACGGCAAGTGCCATTGGTAAAAACAATCCTGGATTGGCTTTTGGAACGGTAATTTTCATGGCTGCAGGAACTGCAATATAGGATGCACTAGCTGCTAATATTGAGAAAATAAAACGATTTGAAACATCATCTGTTATATAACCACTTAACCAAGCAAACAAACTTCCATTCACTAACGGTATTAAGAATGCAAATGCAAAGGGAAACCATCCGTGGTCAAAGAAAGATTTTAATTTTTTACCACTTGTTATTCCCATGTCTAATAAAAATATAGCTAAAAATCCTTTAAATAAATCGTTAGTAAATGGCTGAATTCCTTCTGCTTGTTTATCACTAGCTAAAAACCCAATTATCAAACTACCTAAGATTAATAATACACTTCCATTTGTAAATGAGTGACGTAAAATTTCCGATTTATTAAACTTACTTGATTTTTCTTTATTGAAAAGTGTAATTAATACTAAACCAACAATAATAGCTGGCGATTCCATTAAGGCCATAATAGCAACCATATAGCCATGAATTGAAATTTGTTGCGATTCTAAATACGATACTGCAGTTACAAAAGTTACTGCACTAATAGAACCATAGGCAGCAGCAATTGCACCAGCATCAAAAACATTTAACTTACGTTTTAATACAAAAAATGTATATAAAGGAATTATTATAGCGATTGAAATTCCAAAAAGCATACACCATAAAATTTCGCTTGTAATCGTTTCATGAGATAATTCTTGTCCGCCTTTAAAACCAATAGCAAAAAGTAAATAAAGCGATATAAATTTTGAAGAATTTTGAGGAATCTCTAAATCACTTTTTAAATAGACTGCAACTATTCCTAAAATGAAATACAATAATGCCGGATTTGTTAAATTTTCGAGTAATAAATTAAAATTCATATTTGTTAGTTTGTGTTATTAATTTTTAGAGGCTCTTTCTAAGCGATCATTAATTGTTATTCCTAATCCATATTCTGGAAATCGTTCTGCTATTATTAAATCTAAGTTTAGTTTATCTAATTCGTGTAGCGCTTCATATAAATTTGCTGCAGCTTCATTTAAATTACTATCTTTTGAGAGAACAAACTGGTTTTTTAGTTCAAAATTAGGTTGGATAGTATTAAATAAAAGCAAACCAACTTTTTTATCCTGAAACCAATCAATTTCACTTTGAAGATTACGAGTTAAAATAAATTCTGTTTTTGGAGAATAATGTTTTAAAAACATTCCAGGAGCTTTAGGATTTTTTTTATTTTTATTGATAATTGTTACCGGACCAACAACCTTTTCTATAGCTTCTAATGAAAGTGCTCCAAGACGATAAACAATTACTTTATTAGATTCAAAGCCAACAATGGTAGACTCTACTCCTGCCGTACATGTTCCTCCGTCTAAAACCATGTCAATTTCATTTTCAAAATATTGAGCCACATGTTCTGCTTTGGTAGGGCTAATTCGTGTAAATGGATTTGCACTTGGAGCCACTAAAGGAAAATCCAATTGGTGTAACAACTCTAAAGCAACAGGGTGATTTGGAATTCTAACTGCAACAGTGTCTAAATTTGCAGTTACTAAGTTAGAAATTGTAGGTTGCTTTTTTAGAAGTAAAGTTAATGGACCTGGCCAAAATGCATTAGCTAATAAATGGGCTTTTTCTGGAATTTCAGTGGCAACGGTGTCTAAAACATCAAATGATTTTATATGAACAATAAGTGGATTAAAAGAAGGTCGTTTTTTAACTTCATATATTTTTTTAATAGCTACATCGCTAAAAGCATTACCTGCTAATCCGTAAACTGTTTCAGTAGGAAAACCTATAATTTGATCCTTGTTTAAAAGAGCAACTGCTTGGTCTAAATTAGTACTTATCATATTTTATGGGTTACAAAAATCGCAATACATTGGATCTTCAATAGATTTACCATTCGGATACATTTTTTCTGTTTCATAATTACACTTTTGGCAATTATACACATGAGCAGAAACAGATCGTGTAGGCATAGAACAAGAACTACATAATAAACCGGCTTTGGCTTTAACCACTCCAAAGCCGGGTAAATGGCAACTTGGACAAAAAGAATTAATTTTATTGATTAACTTTAAACTAACTTCTTTTATTATTTTCATTCGAGTCGGATTATACATTGCTCGCATATCCGTTTCTACATAGCATGAATTTTTATTTTCTGTAAAATCTTCAAAACACTTTTCAATTGTTTCTTTACAGGTAATTCCTTTTTTAATTTTATTCCAATCTTGTTTTTTATCTTTTATTATAACACCATGCGATGGAAATTGTATCTTTTCTAAAAATGCAAATAACATTTCTTTTGAATGAATTTCTTGTGCATCAAAGTTTGTATCTAAACTTATAACGCGTTCTATAATTTCAATTTCATTTTTTTTGTCTAATAAAAGGATTAGTTCTTCATTTGCAGGTGCAAAAAAAACAGCTGGATGATTTCCGAAAGAACCTTCTGTGGCAATTGCTAAATCATACCCTTCAAGTTCCATGGCTTGTAAACATTTCTGTTTCAAGGTTTCAAGAGCATCATATTTACGAGAAATTTCACCACTAAATGTGCCTAACAAATCAGTATCAAACTCTTTAGAAACAAAGCAATTAACGCCCAATTCTTTTTCAAATAAAGGAGCAATTACTTGCTCCTTTTTATGCTTGGTTACAATTAATAAATCTCTATTTTTAAAGAAATTTTGACTAATCTTCATATTCAATTTCTATAAAAGACTTAATAATTAACTTTTTATTTGTTGCTTTAGCTTCATTTAATATCTCACAAATAGAAGACTTACTTTCGTTTAAAGAATCAATTCTTTTAAGCGCATTTGTATCGTCTTTTCCAAATCGAATTTGAGAACTAAAGTTTTGTACTTGATTAAAATTTAGGTTTTTATTACACAAATCCATTAAAATTTCTCTTGCTTCAAAAGAATTAAAATGTCCGTCGATTAAATTAATTTTTTTCATGGTTTCCATAAATAGTATCTGTAAAATTGTAAATTAAACGAATCATTGTAAGCATCACTAATATTGCTAAACCAGAATAAAGTCCATTATAAATTATATCTGTCGTATCTATAATTTTAAATAATAATATTACTTCTATTATAGTACAAACCACTAATATTATTTGAATACTAAATTTCTTCATCGTAATGGTACTTAATTAAATACTGGGGCAAAGTTGCGGATTATAAATCATTTGTTTTTATTTATATTTGTAATCATATGTATAAAAATATTTTATGATTTTTTTATTGCCCTTGTCCCATTGAATACGCTTTAGTTCCGTCAAATTGATACAAATTTTCAGTTTTAATGACATCGATACCTAATTCTATTGCATCTCCTAAAAGATTTACAATTAATCCTTTAGATATTGGAGCATTAGATTGAAATCTACAACGCCAATGATCGGTACAAAAAGTTTCTGAAAATCCATTTGGCCATACTTTTACACCTCTATTAGATATCATTACTAAAGAAATATCATCTTTAATTAGTTGATTTAGTCGATTTGCTAACAAATTAGCATCGGTTCCTGTCCAATGAACAAATAAATCAACACCTAATAATTCTTTATTTGCAGCTGGTTTTCTTGTATATGCAGGTAACTTAATAACAGAATTTTGTGGAGGAGTTACCGCTTTTAAAATCTTAGGTTGCTGCAAAAAGTTAGCAATAACAGCATTTGCAAAATCAGAAGTACTCGAATTTATTTTGCTATTTTCGATATTAAAAATATCGGCGGTATGAATTCCATCTTCTAAAGTTTTAAGCCACGCATTTTGAATCATTGTAGCATTTTCTGAAAAACCTAAATGATATAACATTGCAATAGCAGCTTGAAGTAAGCCAGATGGATTAGCAATGTTTTTACCAGCAATATCAGGAGCAGATCCATGAATTGCTTCAAACATAGAACATTCATTTCCTATATTCACGGAACCTGCCAATCCTACTGAGCCCGCAATTTGTGCTGCTACATCTGAAATAATATCACCATATAAATTTGAGGTTACAATAACATCAAATTTTTCAGGATGATCTGCTAAATAAGCCGTTCCAATATCGATAATCATATGGTTAGATTCAATTTCTGGATATTCCATGGCAATCTCTTTGAATACCTGATGAAACAATCCGTCTGTTTGCTTCATAATATTGTCTTTACTAAAACAAGTAACTTTTTTTCTACCGTAATTTTTAGCATATTCAAAAGCGTAGCGAATAATTTTTTCACAACCTGGTCGGCTAATCAATTTTAAGCACTGAACTACTTCATCAGTTTGTTGGTGTTCTATTCCTGCATACAAATCTTCTTCATTTTCTCTAACAATTACAACATCTAATTTAGGAAAGTTTGTTGCTACAAAAGGATGAAGAGCAAGGCATGGTCTTATGTTAGCATACAAACCTAAAGCTTTTCTCATGGTTACATTTAAACTTTTATAACCTCCACCTTGAGGAGTTGTTATAGGAGCTTTTAGTAACACTTTATTTCTTCGAATAACATCCCAACTTGAATCGGAAATTCCAGATGAATTCCCAGCTAAATAGACTTTTTCACCTATTTCAATTTCTTCAAAATCAATTGGCGTATTAGCTGCTTTAATAATCTTAATAACAGCATTCATAATTTCTGGACCAATTCCGTCTCCTTTTGCAATGGTTACTTTTTTCATGATTTTAATATTTTTTACAAATTTCTAACCTTTATTCCATATATTTTTATTTATATTTGTAATCATTTACATAATTATATTTTATGAACTATACATTAAACCAATTGCGTATATTTTTAAAAGTTGTTCAAAATCAGAGTGTAACAAAAGCTTCTGAAGAATTACATTTAACTCAACCTGCAGTGTCCATTCAATTGAAAAATTTTCAAGATCAATTTGAAATTCCACTGACTGAAGTAATTGGAAGGAAAATTTATGTAACCGATTTTGGAAAAGAAATTGCAGAAGCAGCTGAACAAATACTACAACAAGTAGGAACAATTAATTACAAAACGTTAGCCTATAAAGGGCAGCTTTTTGGAAAAATTAAAATTGATATTGTATCTACAGGAAAATACATTATGCCTTATTTTTTATCTGATTTTTTAAAATTACATCCTGGTGTTGAACTCGAAATGGATGTAACCAATAAAAATAAAGTGGTTAAAAGTTTACAACAAAATGAAATAGATTTTGCTTTAGTATCCATTCTTCCAGAAAAATTAAACGTAGAAAAAATAGACTTAATGCAAAACAAACTCTATTTTGTAGGTAATATGGAGGAAGATTTTACTTCAAAAAAGGATATGGAAACTATTTTACAAAAACGTCCATTATTATTTAGAGAAATTGGTTCTGGTACAAGGCAAACTATGGAACGTTTTATTCAAAAAAATGCGATTAAAATAGAAAAGAAAATGGAACTTACTTCAAATGAAGCAGTAAAACAATCCATTTTAGCAGGATTAGGATATTCAATCATGCCTTTAATTGGTATTCGTAAAGAAATACAAAACAAGGACTTACAAATTATTCCTTTAAAAGGATTACCCATTAAAACCGACTGGAGTTTGATTTGGGTAAAAGGTAAAAACCACAACCCAGCCGCCCTAGCCTATTTGGAATATTTAAAAAAGGAAAAAGAAGCGATTATAAAGAATAAGTTTAGTTGGTATGAAACGGTGTAAGCTTGTTTTATAGTTTATTAGTAAGAAACTTCTTAAGTGATCAAATAAAAAAATGCAAAGCAATCGAAAAAATATAAAGTATACTTGCTATTATTTATCAATTGATTGACATTAAAATCAATTATAAATATGACTTTATATTCAATTTCGATTAAATTCTAATTCAAGTTTTGGTTATCAAAATTAAAGAATAGTTTAAAAAAATATTTAGAGATTGCAGACTTTTCAAAATATTTTCATAGCTTTGATTAAGGTCATTTGTTTATTTAATTAATTTTAAAACTAATTAAATGTCCATATTTTAATAATTCTATGAACATTGTTTTATTTTTTTCTAAATACATAACGGGTTTGTTTTTATACCCCATACTATTAAACAAATAATATTAATCATGACAGACTCATTTTTGGAGGTATTACAACTGTAGTAACCAACAGTATTTAATATTGATTTAGTTTAAACAAAGAAAAAACAGTAGGAAATCTTAAAGTAGAATATTTCTACCCAAGAACTAAAATGTTTGAAACTAAATTTAAAGATAAATACTTTAATCACTCTTTAGAAGAAAGAAAAGTACAACTTAAATTCCTTTCCGAATTTTTAAACGATTTTGATAAATAAGCATGAAAACTACTAAAGACAAAACAGCCCCTAGCAAAGCCCTTTGGCCATTGATTATTTTTTATATTTTATTTGTAGTAATTGGGATTGTAGGAATGGTTTTAGCCCCGATTCATATTATTATTAACTCCATTGATTTAATTATTTATAGCTATTACTATCTTGTTGTTCCAATTGCAATTGTGATTAGCATTCTTTTTTTACAGATTATTTATCGTCATCCTGAATTTATGAAACAACCAATCGCTATTAAATTCATAATTCATATTTTCAGCATCGTATTCATTATTTGGGGTATCTTAGGAAGTTTAAATTTCGCAAACAAAATTCCATCAAAATCTAAGCCTTATGTACTAACTGGAAACATTATTTCACTATATAAAAAAACACCATCCATTAGCAATGTAAAACGAACTTATCATAAAAACAGGTATTTTGTTTCACTTTTAGAAACCAACACTAAAAAGGAATATGACTTACAGATAACAGAAATACTTTATGACTCTTTGGATAGTATACAAAATACTTCAATAATAATTGAAGATATAAAAAATAATAACGTTGAAATTAAAAATAACACACAAGCAAATATTAATTTAAAAATTGGATGGCTAAATGTTATTTATTAAAAAACACAACATATGGATAATTTAGAGTGGAAATGCGAACATGAAATCATTACCTTAGATAGTGATAAAAGACAAATTGTAAGATGCAATATTACAGACAATCCACATAACAGTTTTGAGAGTTATGAAAAATTTGAAGATTTTTTAATAAATAAAAATTTCACAGCAATGATAATTAAATCAAATTTTTCTGTTGAAATTTATAATGAAATTTTAAATGAGGTAAAAAAAAGATGTTCAGAAGATATTTAAATGAAATTTAACTAAATCCTAAAAATATCTTACGTGTTAAAATATAATATAAAATAACAACAAAAGACTATTTTACTAATATAGTATCATAAAAAAATAAAAAATATTGTATAAAAAGATAAAAAAAATTAAATTTACAACTATCTTATTTTCTTAAATAAAATTAATATGACATCAAAACTTTTCTTAAAAACACTCATTTTATGTTTAGTTAGCTTTAATAGTTTTTCTCAAACATATATTCGATTTTCTAATACACCAATTATTGAATCTGATTTAAATACGGTACCTAATGTTTTAAAATTTAATTCAACAGATCCTGTATATATAGCTTTTGAAATACACGATGTACAAAAAATGAAATTATTAGAAAGTGAATCCATTTTTATTAGTATGCGTTTTTTGAGTGGTGTTCAACCAATAGAAAACTATAAAATTTCTGCTACTCAGGACAATCAAGGTGTTATTCGTGGTTCAGGAGTTATAATACCACCAACAAACGAGGCGGCAACCTTTGACGTAAATACAATTCACCAAGAATTTCATTATAGATTTTTGCAAGAAATGGAAAAACAAACTGCAAATCAAAAGAAATGGAAAGTTAGTATTGATGAATTTGATGTAACCGTTTATGACCACTTAAAGGGTTATAATACTAGAATTGGTATTGGTATGTTTTCGGAAGATGCAGATCGGTTTCCTCAGTTTTCTGGAATAATGCCAAATATTAAATTAAAAAAAGTTGTTGAATTTTCTAAAGAACTTTCTAAAGACTATCCTTTTTCAGATATCATCAATAAATCAACTGAAAAAGCGGAGGCTCAAAAAAAGGAAATGTATTCAAATCTTACTAATAAAACCAAAGCACCAAAAGATTACTTAAACAATGATTTTAAAGGCTTTGATGGAGAAATAACTCGTGTAGATGTAGAAAAAATTGCATTTAAATTATTTAACAATACAGATTATAAATTAAAAATGCTTAGTTATTACAATAGCAGTATTAGTAATATTAAAAAAAATAACGGCTTTCCTGATTATAAAACATTTGATGTAGGATTTTATGCTACTAAAAACAATGGAAAATGTGCATATGGTAGAATCACTATAAGTTCAAATTTTAATGGTGTAAGTTATGATCCATGGAAAATATTTAACAATAAATTAATAGACTGTTTATGTGAATAACAGTCTATTAATTGATAAAATTAAGGCATACAATTACCCATTAAAACCGATTGGAGTTTAATTTGGGTAAAAGGCAAAAATCACATCCCAGCCGTCCTAGCCTATTTGGATTATTTAAAAAAGTAAAAAGAAGCGATAATCCACTCCAAATTTAGCTGGTATGAGACGATGTAAAATTAAAAAAGACACCCAGAAAGTGTCTTTTTTAAAATATTTATTGTTCAAATTAATAAGCCAATAGCTCTTTTAATTCTTTTTCAAATCTAACTTTAGGTAAATATTGATCTTCTAATGATTTCATAAATGGAATAGGTGATTCTAAACTTCCCACTCTTCTAACAGGAGCATCTAAATGTTCGAAGCAGTTTTCCATAATCATTGCTGAAATATCGCTGGCAACACCACCAAATAAAGTATCTTCTTGTAAAATGATTACTTTATTTGTTTTCTTGATTGAAGCGTAAATTGCATCCCAATCCATTGGTTGTAATGTTCTTAAATCCAATAAATCTGCTTTAATTTCTGGATTTTTAACTAGAGTTTCTAAAGCCCAATGAACGCCTGCTCCAAAAGAAATAATCGTAACATCCGTTCCTTCTTTAATTAAAGACGCTTTCCCAAAAGGTAACGTATAGTAATCTTTTGGTACATCTTGATACACACTTCTATACAATTGCTTGTGTTCGAAGAATAATACCGGATTTGGATCGTTAATTGCGGTATTCAATAAACCTTTTGCATCATAAGGAAACGCTGGATACACTACTTTTAATCCTGGTGTTTTGGTAAACCAAGCTTCGTTAGTTTGTGAGTGGAAAGGTCCTGCCTGAGTACCACCACCACAAGGCATACGCACCACTACATCCGACTTTTCTTGCCATCTGTAATGTTGCTTCGCTAATAAGTTTACGATTGGATTAAATCCGGTTGAAACGAAATCTGCAAATTGCATTTCCATTACCGCTTTAAATCCGTTTATTGATAATCCGTTAGCGGCTGAAACTACAGCACTTTCACAGATTGGTGTATTTCTAACTCTTTCTTTTCCAAATTGCGCTACAAATCCGTCGGTAATTTTGAAAGCACCACCATATTCAGCAATATCTTGTCCCATAATTACCAAATTCTCATGGCGTTCCATCGACTGACGTAGACCATTCGAAATCGCATCAATCACACGGATATTTTCTACTTCTGAAGAAGGATTGAATGCTTCAAATTCGTAAGGTTGGTAAACATCTCCCAATTCTTCTTCTAACGAAGCTACAATTTCTGGTTCTTCTTGCACTTTTGCCCAATCCGTATCGATTTCTTTCTTAATTTCAGCTCTAATAGCTTCATCTTCTTCTTCTGATAAAACGGCTGTAGCTTTTAAGTAATTTCTATAATTTTCTACTGGGTCTTTCACCGCCCACATGTCCATTAATTCTTGCGGAACATACTTAGTACCACTCGCCTCTTCATGACCACGCATTCTAAACGTTTTGAACTCTAATAACACCGGACGCGGATTTTCTACCATAGATGCTTTTAATTCCGAAATCAAATGCACTACTTCTAACAAGTTATTTCCATCAACAACGTGGCTTTCCATTCCGTAACCTACACCTTTATCGGCAAGGTTTTCACAACGGTATTGCTCGTTTGTTGGTGTTGATAATCCGTAACCATTATTTTCAATAACGAATAAAACCGGTAATTCCCAAACAGCTGCAATATTCAAAGCTTCGTGAAAATCGCCCTCTGAAGTAGCCCCTTCACCAGTAAATACTGCTGTTACTTTTCCGTTCTTTCTTAATTTATTGGCTAAAGCGATTCCGTCTGCAATCCCTAATTGAGGACCTAAATGCGAAATCATTCCAATAATCTTATATTCTTGCGTTCCAAAGTGGAAACTTCTATCACGACCTTTTGTGAATCCGTTTTTCTTTCCTTGCCATTGCGAAAACAAACGGTGCAACGGAATATCACGCGTAGTAAATACTCCTAAATTACGGTGCATTGGTAAAATATATTCATCTTTATCCAAAACTGAAGTAATCCCCACAGAAATAGCTTCTTGTCCAATTCCAGAGAACCATTTAGAAACTTTTCCTTGACGAATTAAGATAAGCATCTTTTCTTCTATCAATCTGGGTTTCAATATTTTTTTATATAAATCTAATAATTGAGGATTCGTTAATTCTTTTCTTTCAAAGTTCATGATGTTGGAACAATTAAATTTTGCTCAAAAGTAATAAAAATAACATTTTGAAAGTGAATTGTTATAAAAAATTAACTCTTTTTTTGAACGCATTAATATTGAGTAAATTAGAATGTTAATAACTTTACTATTTTGAATTTAAATTATTTCTATACATTTGTCAATACTTGGGTTTAGCCCAAAATGATTTATTAATAACAAAGCTTAAGTATGCAACAAATTCCTAGTGTTGACTTACGTGATTTCCTGTCGGATGATCCGGCACGTAAACAAAAATTTGTAAATGAAATCGGAAAAGCCTACGAAGAAATCGGCTTCGTAGCATTAAAAGGTCATTTTTTAGATGACAAATTAGTTGAAGGTTTGTATTCAGAAGTAAGAAATTTTTTCACACTTCCTTTAGAAACCAAAGAAAAATACGAAATCCCGGGCATTGGCGGACAACGTGGTTATGTTTCTTTCGGTAAAGAACATGCTAAAGGTCGCTCTGCTGGTGATTTAAAAGAGTTTTGGCATTTTGGACAATACGTTAGTGAAGGTTCTAAATATGCTGGTGAATATCCAGATAATGTTGAAGTAACTGAATTGCCTAAATTCAATGAAGTAGGTAAAGAAGCGTACCAAATGTTAGAAAAAACAGGCGTTTATGTGTTAAGAGCTTTAGCGATTTACATTGGTTTAGACGAATTCTACTTTGATAAATACATCAAAGACGGAAACAGTATTTTACGTCCAATTCACTACCCACCTATTACTGACGAGCCTAAAGATGGAGCCGTTCGTGCAGCAGCACATGGTGACATCAACTTGATTACCTTATTAATGGGCGCTCAAGGAAAAGGATTACAAGTACAAAATCACAATGGAGAATGGATTGACGCTATGGCACAACCAGACGAATTGATGATTAATGTGGGCGACATGTTATCAAGACATACGAATAATAAGTTGAAATCAACGATTCATCAAGTGGTTAATCCGGCAAGAGAATTGTGGGGTTCTTCTCGTTATTCAATTCCTTTCTTCATGCATCCTGTAAGTGATATGAGTTTAAATTGTTTGCCTGAATGTATCGATGAAAATAATCCAAAATTATATGAAGATATTACCGCTGGTGATTTTTTACATGAACGTTTGGTGGAATTAGGTTTAATTAAGAAATAAAGAATAAAATACTCTAAATAATAAATTCCAAATTCCAAGTAACATTGGGGTTTGGTTTTTTGTTTAAAGATTAATATTTACACGCCACAATAGAACGCGGATGAAACGGATTTTTCGGATAACCGCAGATTATAAATAAAAATTATGAGTAGTATTTTACACAAAGAGTTAACAGGTTCAATTTTGAAATTATTTTATGAGGTATACAATGAGCTAGGATATGGTTTTCTAGAAAAAGTATATCAAAATGCATTGTATACTGAATTGAAAAATAATGGATTTGAAGTTGAATCTCAAAAGCAAATAAAAGTATATTACAAGAATGTTGAAGTAGGAGAATATTATGCCGATTTAATAGTAAACGATAAAGTGATTTTAGAATTAAAAGCTACTGAAGTAATTACTGAAGCTCATGAATTTCAACTACTTAATTATTTAAAAAGCACGAATATTGAAGTAGGACTTCTATTAAACTTTGGAAAAAAACCTGAGTTTTGTAGAAAAGTATTTCAAAATTATAGAAAATAAAATCAGCGGTAATTCGAAAAATCAGTATTATCTGCGTTCTAAAAAATTAACTATGAATGATTTAGAAGAACAACTAAAAAAACTTTTCCCCGACCACGAAGTTTCAAATGAACCAGAAGCAATCGAGGAAACCCATCATGAACTATTTGTTCAAAAGGAACCTATGATTTGCAAATATGAAAAACGTAAAGGAAAGCCTACCACGATAATTTCAGGATATGAAGGCGAAGAGGAAGATTTTAAAATCTTAGCTAAGGAAATCAAAAGCAAATTAGCAGTAGGTGGCACTTTTAAAGAGGGTGAAATCATCATTCAAGGTGATTATCGTGATAAAATCATGAAACTATTACAAGATAAAGGATTCAAAACAAAACGAGTAGGTGGATAAATTTGTTTCAGGTTTCAAGTTCAAAGTTAAAGAACCTGAAACCTGAAACTTTAGACTAAAAAACAAATGATAGCAGCATCAGAATTAATATTAAATCCAGACGGAAGTGTATATCACATCAATTTAAAACCTGGACAAGTAGCTAACGATATTATCTTCGTTGGTGATCAAAATCGTGTTGAAAAAATTACCAAACACTTTGATTCTATTGAGTTTACGACTCAAAAACGCGAATTTAAAACCCAAACCGGAACCTACAAAGGCAAAAGAATTACCGTTATGTCAACTGGTATTGGTCCAGACAACATCGACATCGTAATGAATGAATTAGACGCTTTGGTAAACGTGGATTTAGCAACCAGAACTGTTAAGACAGAATTGACTTCGTTGAATATAGTTCGTATCGGAACTTCGGGTTCGTTACAAGCGGATATTCCTTGCGATAGTTTTGTTATGAGTCAGTATGGATTAGGTTTAGACAACATGCTTCGCTCCTATTTAATCGATGAAATTTCGGAAATAGAAATGGAAGAAGCGTTCATCAAACAAACGAATTGGGACATGAGAAAAGGGCGTCCTTATGTAATTTCTGGAAGTAAAACTTTAGAACAACGTTTGGAAAGCGATAAAATTTTCAAAGGATTTACTGGAACAGCTGGTGGATTTTACGGACCACAAGGACGTGTAGTGCGTTTAGGAATTCAAGATCCAGAATTAAATTCTAAAATGGATAGTTTCAATTTCAACGGAACTAAAATGACCAATTTAGAAATGGAAACCGGCGCTATTTATGGTTTAGGAAAACTATTAGGTCATAACTGTTTATCATTAAATGCTATCATCGCAAATCGTGCAACTGGAACTTTCAGTGAAGACCCATACAAAGCTGTGGATGAATTAATTGAATATACTTTGAATAAGTTATCTGAATAATTAAAAAAAAAAAATGACGTTTCGTTTTGCAAGACATACCAATAATTTAGAACAAGTTAAATCTTTTTATATCGATATTTTAGGTTTTGAATTATTAGGTAATTTTGTAAAACATAATGATTATGATGGTATTTTTATTGGAAAATCAAATGAGAATTGGCATTTAGAATTTACAAAATCAGAAGAAGTTGTTCATTTTGATTTTAACGAGGATGATATTTTAGTTTTTTATCCAAACAATAAAATAGAGTTTGACTTCATCATGAATAAAATTCAATCAAAAAAAATTGAATTCGTAGAAGCCAAAAATCCTTATTGGAATGAAAACGGGAAAATGATTTTAGATCCTGATGGATATAGAATTATAATTTCTGATTTAAAAATAAAACAATGAAATTAATATTAGAAACACCAAGACTAATCCTAAGAGAAATGCGTCATGAAGATGCAAATGCTCTATTTGAAATGGATTGCAATCCTAATGTTCACAAATATCTGTGGCAAAAACCTGTTGTTCACATTGACGAAGTTCATGCTTATATTGATATGGTTAGAAAACAATACGTTGATTACGGAATTGGGCGTTTTATTGCTATTACTAAAGATACGAATGAATTAATCGGTTGGACAGGAATTAAATTTGTAAACGACCACGTAGAAAATGGAAATACCAATTTTTATGATTACGGCTATCGTTTAAATGAAAAATTTTGGAACAAAGGTTTTGCTACTGAAGCTTCAAAGGCTTGGTTAGACTATGGTTTCAACCAAATGAACATCCAAGAAATGAATGCTTATACGCATGCCGAAAACGGGGCTTCTAATCACGTTTTACAAAAAGTAGGTTTTCATTTTATGGAAGATTATCCAGATGAAAATGATGTAATTTGGAAATGGTGGCAGCTTTTAAATAGTGTTCAGTAATCAGTATTTAGTATTCAGAAAATGGAATTTAAAGAACTAATCGATAAAGTAAAAAACATTCCTTACGGTAGAAATGCTAATAGATACGATTTTTCATTAGTACTTTCTGAAAACAAAGGAACTTGTAGTTCAAAACATGCTTTCTTAAAGGATTTTGCAGATAATAATGGAATTGAAAATGTTAAGTTATACATTGGAATATTTAAAATGAACGAGACAAATACACCGAAATTGGGTGATTTACTTTCAAATAATAAAATTGAGTACATTCCAGAAGCACATTGTTATTTGAAAATAAACCAAGTTCCAGTTGATGTCACAACAGTTGATTCATTTTACGACAAAATAAAGCAGGATATCGTTGAAGAAATCGAAATAACTCCTAATCAAGTAAGTGATTTTAAAGTAACTTATCATAAGGCTTTTTTGAAAAATTGGATTAAAGAAACCAATCAAAATAATAACTTTGAAGAAATTTGGGAAATTAGAGAGCAATGTATCTCAAAATTATCTGTATAGTCTTAATACTTAATTCTTTTGTCTTAATACTTTTAAAATGAAAACAATCAAAATAGCGGGAGTTCCAGAACATTTCAACTTACCTTGGCATATGTGCATTGAAGATGGCGAATTTGAAGCCGTGGGAATCGATTTACAATGGACTGATGTTCCTGAAGGAACAGGAAAAATGTGTCAAATGTTGCGCGATGGTGAAACCGATATTGCCGTAATTCTTACCGAAGGCATTATCAAAGATATCGCTGCTGGAAATCAGAGTAAGATTGTACAAGTTTATGTGCAAAGTCCTTTGATTTGGGGAATTCACGTTGCTGCTAATTCTAATTATAAAACACTTTCCGATTTAGAACATAAAAAAGTAGCGATTTCTCGCATGGGTTCCGGTTCGCATTTGATGAGTATTGTGAATGCACAAAATCAAAATTGGAATACAGAAAACATACAATTCGAAATCGTAAATACTATTGATGGCGCCGTTGAAAGTTTAACTTCAGGAAAAGCTGATTATTTCATGTGGGAACGTTTTATGACGCAACCTCTTGTAGATAAAGGGATTTTTAGAAGAATTGCAGATTGTCCTACTCCATGGCCTTGTTTTGTAATTGCAGTTCGAAATGAAGTTTTGGAAAATCATCCAAAAGTAATTGAGCAAATTTTAGACATCATAAATACTACAACCGAAGAATTTAAGCTAATTCCAAGTATTGATAGAACTTTAGCAGCCAAATATAATCAAGAAGTTGCTGCAATACAAGAATGGTTGAAATTAACGCGTTGGTCGCAAAAACAAATGACAGCACCAACTTTAGAAAAAATTATGGAACAACTTTTGAAGCTTCAAATTATCGATAAAAAACCACCAAAAGAATCGATACTTAAATAATTCCGTATTTTTATCGTTTTAAACGAAATGACAATTAAAATCCCCACAATCGCTGAATTAAAAGAAAAGCTTTCTTTACCGAAGCCATGGGATAATGTTATCATTTTTTTATTAAATATTCTTATTGCAATTCCTATTTTTATAATTGCTCATCAAAATTTAATTGATTTAAATTGGCCAATTCATTTAGATAGAATTTTACTTTTTATTTTACTTGTTGTAATTATTCAGTTAATTTTAAGATTGGTTAAAACAATTTTAATTTTAATCATTTTCTTGTATTTAATCTCGTTATTTTATGGAACTATTTTTGGTGGATATGGTTTTGGAAGAGTATTTGAAGATTATAAACACATGATATATTCAATGAGTGAAAACCCTAAACCTCAGGACATTATTATTGAAAAACTTTTACCTTTCCCTAATAAATCTAAAATTATAGATGCAGTAGATTTTGCAAATCCAAAAGTTAGAAACTTTGCATTATATGCAACTTCAAAACACTTTACTACTAGTAATGAAACCGGAGATAAAAGAAGAATGATTCAGTGTTTTGCCATTTTCAAAGAAATTAGAAATCATTGGAATTATGTAAACGATCCTAAAGGAAGAGAATATATTGCTTATGCTTCAGAAAGTTTACAACATTTTTCTGGCGATTGTGATGATCATGCAATATTAATGTCGGCTTGTATTAAAGCAATTGGTGGCACTCCTAGAATTATTCATACAGGAGGTCATTTGTATCCAGAAATGTTAATTGGAAATAAAAATGATTTAGAATATGCCATATATTTAATAAAAGAAGTATTGTTTATTAACGAAAGTAAGAATCAAGAAATTCACTATCATATTGATGAAAGAGGTCAGATTTGGTTGAATTTAGATTACACAGCAACCTATCCTGGTGGAAAATTTATGAGTGAAGAAATTTTAGGAGCTCTTACTTTTAATTAATTATTTTGTTATATTTACGCAAATTAACATCCCCTATTTATGAAAAAAATAAGTGTAATATTTTGTTTATTCCTTTCCTCTATTTCCTTTTCCCAAACAAATTTAGATACAATAGCCTCTCCAATTCTTACAAAAAAAAACGAAGTTAAACTTGATGTTCTAAATTTAATTTCAAATGGAAGATTAGGAATTACTTATGAGCGCTTTTTAAATAATGATTTCTCTGTTGGAATTACCGGAATGTTCTTAAATAAATCAAGCAAAAAAGATAACTTTTCAACTGACGACACTAGAACATTAATAGATTATCAAATAATACCTTATGTACGTTATGCTTTATCTAAAAGCGCAGTAAACTTATATTATTTAGAAGCCTTTACTTCTATTAATGGCGGACAATATAAAGAGTTAGTTACCCTAAATAATGGAGTTGCTGATTATGTTGTAACTTCTGTTAAAGAGTATAATGATTTAGCAATTGGTGCCTCTGCAGGATATAAATTCTATATAAAAGAAAGTTTTGTAGTTGATATTACTATTGGAATGGGAAAAAACTTATTTCACGCAGAAAGTCCAAAAGATATTTCAAGATTAGGAATTAATTTAGGTTATAGATTTTAAAAAGAAAACATATGAAAAAATATATTCAATACATTACAGTAGTAATAATAGCTTTAATTTTTACAGGATGTACAGAAAATGATGATGAATTTTATGCTTCAAAATATGTAACATCAAATGGTTTAATTGAAGTAATTACAACCTCTAGTAGCGCTACCGTTACGTGTAATTTTGCTCGATTACTTCCTCAAGACACAAATCCTTTAGATTTATACTTAACAACTACCTCTGAAGAATTTTTCTTTAATTATACTTTAGAAAAGAAAAATAATGCTGGAAATTGGGAATATGTAACTTCAACAAACTATACCATTACAAATAATTTAGGTAGCAATCAACTAGGTAGTTATATATCAGCAATTTGTCAATTAGATGCGCTAGAAAGTGATTATCAGTATGAAAGTGTAATAACTCCAAACACTGCAGGCCAATATAGATTATCAGTAGATAACGAAATCGTTTCTTTAGATTCAAAAGATGCGGTTACTGTAACCATTAAAACAACAGTAATTGGTTCCAATAATATCGAATTTACTATCTTATAAAACAGTTTAAAATTATCATTAAAAAGTTGAAAAGACTACCAGTCTATTTCAACTTTTTTATTTTTTAATAAGTATTCGTTCGTCAATTTAAAATGATCATGACCAAACCAAAAACCTCTGTTAGCACTTAAAGGAGAAGGATGACCACTTTCTAAAACCAAATGTTTACTTCTGTTTATTAATTTACCTTTTTTTTGTGCAAAACCACCCCATAATAAAAACACCACGTTTTCAGATTTCTGATTAATCAAATCAATTACAGCATCGGTAAAAACATTCCATTTTAGGTGTTTGTGGCTGTTAGCTTCGTCTTTTCTTACCGTTAAACCAGCATTTAACAACAAAATACCTTGCTTTGCCCATCGTTCTAAATTACCCGATGTTGGGAATAGAAATCTATCATATTCATTATTAATTTCTGTATAAATATTTTTCAACGAAGGCGGAATCGCAACGCCATCATTCACCGAAAAACACAAACCATTAGCTTCACCGATTCCATGATACGGATCTTGTCCAATGATGACCACTTTTGTATCTTGAAAATCAAATTGTTCAAAAGCCGAAAAAATGAGTTCTTTGGGCGGAAAACAAGTCGTAATAGTATATTCTTGTTCCACTTGTTGCATGAGTTCTACAAAATATGGCTTCTGAAATTCAGACTCTAATAAGGTATCCCAACTCTGATTTTTGATAAACATTTTATAATTTTTCCCAAAAATATAAATTTCTGTTGCAATATGCCTTTATTACTTTGTAACTTTGACCTAACAGAAAAAGAAAAATGATTTCGATTACCCAAAAAACGCTTCAGGATTTAGAATTCAATACGGTTTTAGAAACCATCGCTGGTCGATGTAACACTGATATTGGTGAAGCAAAAGCAATGGCAATAACGCCTTTTAAAAACAAAGAAGAATTGCTTATCAACTTAAAGCAAACTTCTGAATATTTATCTTCTTTTTCTAACAATAATGCGATTCCGAATCACGGATTTGAAAACATTAATTACGAATTAAAATTCTTAGCAATTGAAGACAGTTTTTTAGAAGTTGGAAGTTTTAAAAAGATTGCCAACCTTTCAGAAACAGCCATTACGTTGATTCAGTTTTTAAAGAAATTCGAAGACTATTATCCAACTTTACATCAAAAAGCTTCTCAAATTGATATTGTCAAATTAATCATTCAAAGAATTGACGAAGTTGTTGATAAATTTGGAATTATAAAAGACAACGCTTCACCAGATTTAATTGACATTAGAAGAAATATTAATGTAGTTAGAGGTAAAATCAATCAAAGTTTTGGAATGGCGTTAAGTCAATACAATTCGTTAGGTTATTTAGATGACATCAAAGAAACGGTTGTTGAAAATCGCAGAGTTTTAGCGGTTTTAGCCATGTACCGAAGAAAAGTAAAAGGTTCTATCTTAGGAAGTTCTAAAACAGGAAGTATTGCTTATATCGAACCCGAGGCAGCACAACGTTACTCAAGAGAATTGAACAATTTAGAGTTTGAAGAACGTGAAGAAATAATGCGTATTTTAAAACGTTTGACAAATGAAATTCGTCCTTTTACAGAAACTATTGCGGCTTATCAAGACTTTTTAAGTGATGTTGATGTAATTGCTGCAAAGGCAAAATACGCTAATAAAATCAATGGAATTCTTCCAAATATTATCGAAGAAAAGCGGTTGTATTTTAGAGAAGCCTTCCATCCTATTTTGTATTTAAATAACAAAGAAAAAAAGGCGATTACTTATCCGCAAACTATAGAACTTAACAATGAAAGTAGAATTATTGTAATTTCCGGACCTAATGCTGGTGGAAAAACAATTTCTTTAAAAACTGTTGGCTTATTACAATTAATGCTTCAAAGTGGGATATTAATTCCGGTTCATGAACGAAGTGAAACCTTTTTATTTGATAGAATTCTAACGGATATTGGAGATAATCAGTCTATCGAAAATCATTTGAGTACGTACAGTTACCGATTGAAGAATATGAATTATTTTTTGAAGAAATGTAACGCTAAAACCTTATTTTTAATTGATGAGTTTGGAACTGGTTCTGACCCGGAATTAGGTGGCGCTTTAGCTGAAACGTTTTTAGAAGAATTTTATGCTCGCGAAGCATTCGGAATTATAACAACACATTACAGCAACTTAAAAATATTAGCTAACGAATTACCTTTTGCTTCCAATGCCAATATGATGTTTGATGAGAAATCATTAGAACCCATGTACAAATTAATATTAGGTCAAGCCGGAAGTTCATTTACATTTGAAGTAGCTCAGAAAAATGGCATTCCATACGGACTAATCAATCGTGCCAAAAAGAAAATTGAAGGTGGAAAAGTCCGATTTGACAAAACAATTGCTACACTTCAAAAAGAGCGTTCTAAATTGGAAAAAACATCTTTAAATTTAAAGGAAGAAGAAACCAAAGCGCGTGAAGAAAGCAAAAAAATGGAAACCATCAATGCAAAAATTCAAGATAAATTAGAACGTTATCAGGAATTATATGATGCGAATCAGCGTTTGATTTACATAGGTCAAAAGATTGATGATATTTCGGAAAGTTACTTCAATAACAAAGATAAAAAAACGTTAATTGGCGAATTTCTGAAAATGGTTGAAATTGAAAATTCGAAACGTAAAAAGCTTTCTGTAAAGGAAAAGAAAGTAAAAGAAGTCATCCAGAAAAAAGTGGAAGAAGAAGTCAAGGTTATTGTGGAGGAAATTCGAGTAGTTAAAAAAGAAAAAAAAATCAAAGCCAAAATTGAAGAAGAAAACAAACCAAAAGTTACTTTAAAAGTTGGCGACAGAGTTAGAATGATAGATGGAAAAGCGATTGGAACCATTGATGTAATCGAAAAAACAAAAGCAACTGTGAATTACGGAATTTTCACATCAAAAGTGAGTTTAGAGCAATTGGAATACGTGCAACCTGTTTAAGTTATACAGAGTTTTTTCAATTACTTAATTTTTTAAAAATCTGTGTTCCTTTTTTTAAAAATTAAAGATTGAACTTGATATTGAACTTGACATTGAACTTGATTTATGGAAATACAAGACTTACCACAAGATAAAAAAATTATACTTTTTGACGGTGTTTGCAACCTTTGCAATTCATCTGTTCAATATATTATAAAACAGGATAAAAAAGATATTTTTCGATTTGTATCCTTACAATCCAATTTAGGTCAAAAAATATTAAAACATATTGGAATTAATCCCATTCATACGGATAGTATTGTGCTATATGAGCCTGGTATTTCTTATTATTATAAATCTACTGCTGCTTTACAAATTGCAAAAAGATTAAGTGGTGTTTTTACTTTAGCAAGAGTTTTCACACTATTACCCACAGGAATTAGTGATACTATTTATGATTATATCGCAAAAAATAGATATAAATGGTATGGTAAAAAAGAAGCTTGCATGATACCAACATCTGAATTAAAAGCCAAGTTTTTAGAATAAATTCACATGATAATTATCAGTTTATAAACAATTGTGAAGGTTTACCTTTGTGTAAATTCTAACCTTTGTAACTATGGCAAATTTATTATTACCACTTTATTCTTGGGGAAATGGAGCATTTATTATGATTGCAATTTTTGCAATTGTAATTCTCGGCTTAGTAGGCGCCGTAATGCTTATGATGAATAGTGATAAAAAGAAAAAAAACGACCAGTAATACTGGTCGTTTTTAATTTACTATTCTTTTTGAAAGAAATTATTGTTTGATAAATTTCTTAGTTGTTTTACCTTCAGCAGCTTCAATAGTTACAAAGTAAACACCTGAATTTAAGTCAGAAACGTTTATTTGAGTTAATGAACCTGTTTCATTTTTAACAACTCTTCCATTGATATCCGTTACAGAAATGTTTTTGATTTCAACATTATTATTATTTAATATGTTTAAAACAGATGTAGTTGGGTTTGGATATAATGCAAAACTATCATTAGAAATTACAATATTTTCAGTTCCTAATAAATCTTCAGTAGCAACAGCCTCTAAATATAAATTATCAAATCTAGAAGTGGCTGCAACAGCATTAGCTGTTCCTGCTGTATGAATATAATCTACTTCTTTAGGATTAGTAGTACCTGATGTTGGAGTAGCTCCATCAACACCTACATAAAATCCTGGTCCTTTCCAAACTACCTCTTTGGTTGTAGTATTATAAGATAATCCGACTCTAACCCAAGTACTAGCTGTTAAATTCAGTACAGCATTAGAAGCTCCTAAGTTAAAAGAATAAAAGCCAACTGGATTAACTCCACCATTATTTGGATCAAAAAATGCATAACCAGAAATTGCTTTTGTTTCTAAATTTAAACCTATACCAGCTAAAGCAACATCTGTATCATTGTATAAATAAACTCGAGCAGTATTTTTACTTGTTGTTGTACCTCCAGTAAAAATATCAAATTCAACATCAATAACATTGTTTCCAGAAGTTCTACCTGACCACAAAGAAGTAATATCTTTGAATAAAAAACGTGTCCCAGTTGCAGTATTTGAACCTGTAATTTCAATTACGTTTCCTCTTGAACCACCTTCTGAAACAATTTGATAACTAGAAACTGTACCATTAGCAGCAAAATAACCACCTTGCCCAGCTAAAGTTCCATCCACAACTGTTGTAATATTTCCAACAGTTAAAGCATTATAATCTTCATTAATAAGCACTTGCGAATTGCTAACGCCAAAAGATAATAAAGTTAATAAAAGTAATGTTTTTTTCATAATTAAGTAATTTATTTTAATTTTCACCAAATTTATAAAAAATGTAAGACATTTAGTTTTATTTTTTCTGTTTTTTTTGAACTCAGAACAAATTTCTATTTCACTTTAATACAAATTTATAATTAGTGAAATAACATTATATTTACATTAATTTGATATTAAGTGCTATTTAAAAGAGCAAATTGTGTGTTATTTTTTTGATTTTAGAAAGAAAAAATTAATATTATTCAAAATATTTTTTATTTCCTTAAAATCAAATGCTTTAATAATTTAAATATAACTTACAATTTCCTTCTCTCCTTTTCTTTTTTAATTAACATTAATTCTCTACTAGTTTGTCCAGCAACTGAAGTGTTTTCTTCTGCTCTTCTAATTAAGTATGGCATAACATCTCTTACTGGTCCAAATGGCAAATATTTAGCAACATTATAACCATTAGACGCTAAATTAAAACTAATATTATCACTCATTCCTAATAATTGTCCAAAAAAGATACGATTATCGTTTTTAGCAATTCCTTTTTCTGTCATTAATAGCATTAATTTGTATGAGCTTTCTTCATTGTGTGTTCCGGCAAAAACAGCCATTCTATCAATATTTTCAACCATGTACAAAATGGCTGCATCGTAATTAATATCAGTAGCTTCTTTAGAAACGCATATTGGAGATTTTAATCCACGTGCTTCTGCTCTTTCATTTTCTTTTTCCATGTAAGCTCCACGAACTAACTTCATTCCAATAAAAAAACCTTCTGCTTTCGCTTGATCATGAAGATTTTTTAAATAATCCAATCGATCCCAACGATACATTTGCAACGTATTGAATACAATAGCCTTTTGTTTGTTGTACTTGCGCATCATATCGGTAACTATTGCATCAGCGGCATCTTGCATCCAACTCTCCTCTGCATCAATTAGTAATAAAACATCTTTTTCATGTGCGGTTCTACAAGCCAAATCAAATCGAGCAATTACACGATTCCATTCTTGTTGTTCAGCTTCCGTTAAAACCGACTTCTCTCCTACTTTTTCATATAAATCTAAACGACCAAAACCGGTTGGTTTAAAAACCGCAAACGGAATAGCTTCACGTTCTCTAGCAAATTCAATTGTTTTCAATGTCATTTCTAAAGCTGCGTCAAACTGTTCTTCTTCTTCTTTCCCTTCTACAGAATAATCCAAAACCGATGAAACACCTTTGGTAAACATATTATCTACCACTTTTAAACAATCTACTTCGTTAACACCACCACAAAAATGATCAAAAACAGTTGAACGAATCAATCCTTCTACAGGTAAATGTGCTTTAAGAGCAAAATTGGTAACCGCAGTTCCTATTTTTACAAGTGGTTGACTAGCAATTAATTTGAAAAGAAAATAAGCTCT
The DNA here is from genome assembly GCF_009495795.1 of Flavobacterium sp. LMO6. Lineage (NCBI taxonomy): Bacteria > Pseudomonadati > Bacteroidota > Flavobacteriia > Flavobacteriales > Flavobacteriaceae > Flavobacterium > Flavobacterium sp. LMO6. The sequence continues at coordinate 90,247 of NZ_WIBH01000005.1, forward strand.
TTCGAGTTCTGTGTCACTTTTTAAAGAAAAAGCAACTTGTGTATTGTCAAATATTTTATTCATGATATTTTTAATAAAAAGCGACACAAATATACGTTAGATTTTGCGAATTTTAAATAAAAAATGCCTTATTTTGCAATAAAATTCAAGCTTTTCACATGCAAACAATTACAGCAACCCAATATAGTGTTTACTTTGATTTAGAAGGATATGAAACTTTAGTAGAACTACTAATTCCTTCACGTTATTCAAAAATATTTATTTTAGTTGATGAAAATACTTCACAATATTGTTTACCACATTTACTAAATAATTTAGCTACGGAAATCGAAATTGAAATAATCGAATTGGAAGTGGGTGAAATTCATAAAAATATTGAAACATGCACTGAAGTGTGGGGAGCGTTATCTGAACTTGGAGGTGATCGTAAAAGCGTATTAATTAATTTAGGCGGTGGCGTTATTTCGGATTTAGGCGGATTTGTAGCTTGTACTTTTAAAAGAGGTATAGATTTTATTAACATCCCAACAACATTATTATCTATGGTTGATGCCTCAATTGGAGGAAAAAACGGTGTAGATTTAGGAAATTTAAAAAATCAAATTGGGATAATTCGTGAACCAAAAGCTGTAATTGTTGACACTCAATTTTTAAACACATTACCTCAAAACGAAATGCGATCTGGTTTGGCTGAAATGCTGAAACATGGCTTAATCTATGATAAAAAATATTGGGATAAATTTAAAAACTTAAAAGACTTAAGTACAGATAATTTAAACGAATTAATTCATGAATCAATTCAAATAAAGAATAGAATTGTTTGCGAAGATTTAACTGAAAACGGAATTAGAAAATCATTGAATTTCGGTCATACTATAGGACATGCTATTGAAAGTTATTTTTTAGAAAATGAAGAAAAAACAAACCTTCTTCATGGTGAAGCAATTGCCATAGGAATGATTTTAGAAAGCTACATTTCTAGAGAGAAGAAATTAATAACCAATGAAGAATATCAAGAAATCAAATACATCATTAATGATATATTTGAACGAGTTGAATTTAACAGATCAGATATTGATGAAATTATTAAACTTTTGATTTTTGATAAAAAAAATGAATTTGGTAAAGTCCAATTTGCACTCTTAGATGGAATTGGAAAAATAAAAATCAATCAAGAAACAAATAATGAATTGATTATCAAGGCTTTTAATGATTATTTTATCTAATTATTTTTTTTAATTTTCTTTAAATTATAGCCGTTTTATTTTTAACTTTGCGCTCATGAAAGAAAACTACAATTCGAATAATAACAATAAAAATTTTAATAATAAAAGCAACGACTTATCTATTATTGAACTTTTGTTTTTTTCTATTTTTTGCTTTCATATAACCGATTTATTTATGCTTTCGAAGACATTTAGTGAAAAACTTCCTATTCGATTTGCAAATATTAGAGTTTGAAATTGAATTATTAAATCAAATTTTTAATTCAATAATTTAATTCAAATTTTCAAAATGAACACTAAATATTCAGACTTAATAAATCAAACTTTTTATTTTCCTCAAGAAGAATTTACTTTAAACAAAGACGAATTACAATTTCATGGTATCGACTTAATGAAATTAGTAGAAGAATATGGTACTCCTTTAAAATTTACCTATTTACCTAAAATATCACAGAATATTAATAGAGCTAAAATGTGGTTTAGAAATTCAATGGAAAAACATGGTTACGAAGCCAAATATTTCTATTGCTATTGTACTAAAAGTTCTCATTTTGAATTTATTTTGAATGAAGCATTAAAAAATAATATTCACATAGAAACATCTTCTGCTTTTGACATCGATATCGTTGAAAATTTAATGGCGCAAGGAAAAATTAATAAAAATTCCTTTGTGGTTTGTAATGGCTTTAAAAGAGCTCAGTATGTTACTAATATTGCACGTTTAATAAATAACGGACATAAGAATACTATTCCTGTAATTGATAATTTTGAAGAATTAGATTTATTACAAGTAGAAATTGATGGTAAATTTAAAATTGGAATTCGAATTGCTGCTGAAGAAGAACCAAAATTTGAGTTTTATACTTCAAGATTAGGAATTGGATACAAAGATATTCTACCTTTTTACCGTAAACAAATAGCTGATAATAAAAAAGTTGAGTTAAAAATGCTTCACTTTTTTATTAATGCAGGAATTAGAGACACAGCCTATTATTGGAACGAGTTATTAAAGTGTATGAAAGTGTACATTGCTTTAAAAAAGGAATGTCCTTCATTAGATAGTTTAAATATTGGCGGAGGATTTCCAATTAAAAACTCATTAGCTTTTGATTACGATTACCAATACATGGTGGATGAGATTTTAAATCAAATTAAAATCGCTTGTGATGATGCAGAAGTAGAAGTTCCTCATATTTTTACAGAATTTGGCTCATTTACTGTTGGAGAAGCCGGTGGTGCTTTATACCAAGTCCTTTATCAAAAGAAACAAAATGATAGAGAAAACTGGAACATGATTGATTCTTCTTTCATTACTACTCTACCAGATACTTGGGCTATTAATAAACGTTTTGTAATGATGGCTGTAAATCGTTGGAATGATACTTACGAGCGTGTATTGCTTGGAGGTTTAACCTGTGATGGAGATGATTATTACAATTCAGAGCAACACATGAATGCTGTTTATTTACCAAAATACAACAAAGAAAAACCTTTATATATTGGTTTTTTCAACACAGGAGCTTATCAAGAAACAATTGGAGGTTTTGGTGGATTAAGTCACTGTATTTTACCACAACCAAAGCACATATTGATTGATAAAGATAAAAACGGAATAATTGCTACAGAAGTTTTCGCTGAACAACAAAAAGCCGAAGATGTATTAGCTATTTTAGGATATAACAAAAACAAAGAACAATAAATCAAAATAAGATGAATAAAGGACCAGTTAGTCAGTTTATTGAAAAACATTATCTTCATTTTAACTCTGCCGCTTTAGTTGATGCTGCAAAAGGTTACGAAGAACATTTATTAGACAACGGAAAAATGATGATTACCTTAGCAGGTGCCATGAGTACTGCTGAACTTGGTAAATCTTTAGCTGAAATGATTCGTCAAGATAAAGTGCATATTATTTCATGTACTGGTGCTAATTTAGAAGAAGATATTATGAACCTTGTAGCTCATAATTCTTATAAAAGAGTTCCAAATTACAGAGATTTAAGTCCACAAGAAGAATGGGATTTGTTAGAAAATCACTATAACCGTGTAACTGACACTTGTATTCCAGAGGAAGAAGCTTTTAGAAGACTTCAGTCGCATTTATTTGATATATGGAATAATGCAGATTCAAAAGGAGAAAGATATTTTCCACATGAATTTATGTATCAAATGATTAATTCTGGTGTTTTAAAACAATATTACGAAATTGATCCTGCTGATTCTTGGATGGTAGCTGCAGCTGAAAAAAACTTGCCTATTGTTGTACCAGGATGGGAAGACAGTACTATGGGGAATATTTTTTCATCGTATTGCATTAAAGGAGAATTCAAAGCTACTACAATGAAAAGTGGTATTGAATACATGATGTGGTTAGCAGATTGGTATCCTAAAAACTGTGCTGGAAAAGGAATTGGTTTCTTTCAAATTGGTGGAGGTATCGCAGGAGACTTTCCTATTTGTGTAGTTCCAATGCTTTATCAAGATATGGAAATGCATGATGTACCTTTTTGGAGCTATTTTTGCCAGATTTCTGATTCAACAACAAGTTATGGTTCGTACTCTGGAGCAGTTCCAAACGAAAAAATTACTTGGGGTAAATTAGATATTCATACACCAAAATTCATCGTAGAGTCTGACGCTACGATAGTTGCGCCTTTAATGTTTGCTTACATTTTAGGATGGTAAAAAAAATTAAAAAAAAAATTAATTTTGCTTGAAAATATAAGTTTAGGATAGTACATTTGACAAAAATACAAGATTAAAACCTACCCAATGAAAAGAGTTATTGTTGATTACGCTAAATTAACAAATGAAATCTTAACCTTATTAGTTGAGAAATTTCCTGATGGTTATGATGATTCGGATATTATCCGTTTTAAGAACGCAAAAAATGAAACTATTGAAGCTGTTGAAGTTCGTACAGAAGACACTATTTATTTAGTTAAAGTAAGTACAAAATTAGCTGACAGAATTGAAAATTACGATGAAGATGATATTATTGAAGATGATGTAGTGGTAGTAGACGACAAAATTGCTGCTCTAAAAGATTTAGATATCGAAGACGACGATGATGACGATGACGATATGTCTGACAATGCAGATAATATAGAAGATTCTGAAGATGATTCTGACGAAGATGAAGAATAAAAAAAAAGGATTCAATTAATTTTGAATCCTTTTTTTTTATAAATAACGTTCTAAAATTATATTTTTATGATGTAATTCATGTCCAAGAATTATATAACCAATAGCTCTTACAGAAACACTAGCATTTGATGCAGTTCCTAAGCGTAATAAATCTAAATCTGTAAAACTAGCAAATAAACTAATTGTAGCTTCTCGTACAGTTTCGAATTCGGATAACAAACTTTCAAATTCTCTATCGTTAGCATTAGCCATACCAACATAATCATTTTCGTCAAAACCAGGTAAAGGTGTCGTATCACTTCTAGAAATTCTTAAAGCTCTGTATGCAAATATTCGTTCCGCATCAATAAGATGCAATATAATATCTTTTATAGTCCACTTTCCCTCCGCATATTTGTATTCCTGTTTAAAAACAGGAATTGATTTATAAAAATGTAATAGTTCTTCTTTTTGCCTAATTAACTCTTTATTTATATTATTACCCGGAACTAACTTTATATAATTTTCATAATAAGGAGAAAACTCATTGATTTCTAAATTCTTCATATACTAATAGGTATAAAAAAAGCCTCCTAAGAGACTTTAATATTTTACATTTCTTTAAAAATGGTGTGCATCAAACGTTTTTTATCATTGATGCTCTCTTCTAAAGAAATCATGGTTTCAGTTCTGTAAACACCTTCAATATCATCAATCATGAAGATTACTTCTTTAGCGTGTTTAGTGTCTTTAGCTCTAATTTTACAGAAAACATTAAATTTTCCTGTAGTAACATGCGCAACTGTTACAAATGGAATTTGATTAATACGCTCTAAAACAAATTTAGTTTGAGATGTATTATGTAAAAAAACTCCAACATAAGCAATAAACGAATATCCTAATTTTTCATAATCTAAAGTTAATGACGATCCTTGGATAATACCAGCATCTTCCATTTTCTTTACTCTAACATGTACAGTTCCTGCAGAAATTAATAGTTTTTTTGCAATATCTGTAAAAGGAACTCTCGTGTTATCAATCAACATGTCCAAAATTTGATGATCTACTTCATCTAAACGAAACTTACTCATAAGTGCTTATAATAATTGTTAAAATTTTATTTTTTTATCTATTTTTAAACAAATTTATTAAATAATAATTAAACCATTGTGAAATTTTGTTAAATTATTAATAATAAAATCTGCATTTTCTCCTATAATTGGGAAATGCAAACCAATTGAGGAATATAAACCATTCTCACAATCGTATTCAATATGTCCTTTAAAATTTTGTAAATCATCTATTTTAGAGATTTTAGCAATAAATTTTAATTGACCATCATGCAATTCTTCACTATATTGAGCTGCAAAGTTAATTATTTTTTCCTCACTATTTTCAATAATTTTGACATTTTTATAAATAAAATCATAAAAACATTTGTTATTTTGAGAAATATTCAAATAATTCGTCAATTCTTTATCAACTATAACGTTTTCGTAATTTACCTCAAACGAACTTAAAAGCGCTATAAAAAGATAACTACGCACCAAATCTCTATCATAATCATTTTCATAATGTCCGGCCTCAAATAAAATAGTTGGTGTATTTTGAGTTGTAAAAAAATCTCCCGTACAATTTACATTATAACTATCATCAAATCTTCCTATTTGATTTGGAAGATAATTTTGCAAAACAGCATTCATTCTATTAATAACATAAATTGCTTTTAAGCGAGTTTCATTATATTCCCTAGCATCATTAAAAGCAGGTGATAAAAACGAGACCGTAGCGGGCAATTTAAAGTCCTCAGTTCCAAAAATAGTTCTCTGATCATGTAGATTATAACAAAAGTCCGGTTGAAACTCGCTATAAACAGCATATAATAGCTGCATTTCAGGCTGTGTTCTATCGAAAGCATCTCTATTTAAATCAATTTGATAAGCATTTTCGCGTGTATACAAAAAAGCACCATCAGGATTTAACATAGGAATACATAATAAAGTATAATTATCTTTTATTTGTTTAGCAAAATCAGAATCCGAATTCAAAAAATTAAAAAAATCAAACAACCCTTTAGTAGTTGTAGATTCGTTACCATGCATTTGTGACCACATCAATATTTTAATCTTTCCGGTACCAATTTTTACCTGGTCTATACTTCTACCTTGAACCGATTTCCCTATTTCAGTTATTTTAAAATCCAATTTCAATTTTTCTAAAAGAGGATGAATTATATCTAAATGAATATATTTTCCTTTTAATAAAGGCTCTTTAAATTGAGTTGCTAATTGTAAATAATCCATGCTTTAAATTTGATTTACAAATGTAAACAACTTTAAATTTACATTTGTAAACAAGTAAAAACAAACCTAAATTTACTTTTGTAAACATCTTATTTGTCTTTATTAGATCGTTATATTTACTTATGTTTACAAGTTTAAATACATTTATATAATTATACCTAAATTATAGATTATCATTTATTTAAGTTATTTATACTAAATAGATAGTTTAATATTTATTTACGTATTTACATTTGTAAACTTGTGTATTTCATTACTAATGTTTACATTTGTAATTAATTAATTTTAATTACTATTTACAATGGTAAACATAGATGATTTTATTAAACGTTTAGAAATTATACTCGATTATTACAATTTATCGGCATCAGCTTTTGCAGATAAAATTAATGTGCAACGCTCGAGTTTGTCTCACCTACTCTCTGGAAGAAATAAGCCTAGTTTAGATTTTATCATAAAAGTAATTGAGGTTTTTCCTGAAGTTGATTTGTATTGGATTTTAAATGGGAAAGGAAGTTTCCCTAAATCTGATAATGTTGTTCCTACAGTTTCTGAAATAGAAAAAAAATCTCCTTCATTGCCTATCGCAGAAATCACTAATTCGGAACTGGATTTGTTTTCCACTGCAGAAAAAGTAACTACTCCTGCTCTTTCAGAAAACAATGCTGTAGAATCTATTAAAACAGAAAATAATGCTGCTGAAGAAATTGAGCGCATTGTAGTGTTCTTTAAAAATGGAACTTTTAAGAATTATAAACCATAAAAAAAGCTCTAAATTTCTTTAAAGCCTTATAAATTTTAACTACAGATTAATTTTGGGTTTTAAAATACCTTATTGGTTTTTAGGTGTGTAACTTAAACTTGGTACTTTACCAACTACTCCTACATAATACGATTCTAAAATTTTAATATCTGCTTCAATATTTCCTGTTGGATAAAATGGTTCGTTGTAAACAACTTGCTTTTTACCAAAATCAAATGCAACGGGAACAATAGGCACATTTGCTTTTAAGGCGATATAATAAAACCCCGTTTTCCATTCGGTTACTTTTTTACGAGTTCCTTCAGGAGCAATTGCTAATCTAAAGATGTCATTTTCTGTAAAAATTTTAGCAATAGAATCTACTTTGTTTTCGTTTTTTTGACGATTTAAAGATCTTCCTCCTGTCCAGGTGAAAAAATAATTAAATGGAAATACAAATAATTCTTTTTTGGCGACATAATTAATTTCTATTTTTAAAATTCCTCTTGAAAAAATTCCTAGAAAAAAATCCCACCAACTGGTGTGAGGTACAGCAATTATTACACATTTTTTAACCTCGGGAGTGATTGTTCCAATAACTTTCCACCCTAAAAGGGTACAAAAAATAAATTTATAAATAATTTGTTTCATGTGATAGATTTTGCACAAAATTAAAATTATATTTACGATTACAAACTAAAAGTTAATGGTTAAGAGATTAATGAGTTTTTTACTCCCTATAAAAATTCATGAAAAAAAGTCGAAATACAATAAAAATCTAGAAATTACCTGGAATAATGGTTATTTGGTATTAGATTCAGAAAACACCAATTATTCGTTTGGTAGTTTGCAACGTGTTTTAAAGAAAGGATTGAAATATATTGGTTATGAAAGGATTAAAAAATTTAAATCAATTTTAGTTCTTGGAGTTGCAGGTGGAAGTGTAATAGAAACTTTAAAAAAAGAAATAAAGTTTGAAGGAAAAATTACAGGTGTTGAAATTGATGCTACTGTAGTAGATTTAGCCAATAAATACTTTGGTTTAAATAAGTATGATAATGTTGAAATTGTAATAGATGATGCTTTTGAATATGTGCTAAAAACAAAAGAAAAGTATGATTTAATCGTAATTGATATTTTTCAAGATACTGTTATGCCTAACTTTCTATTTGAAGATTTTTTTATTAATCGTATTAATTTTTTACTTAATATAAATGGGTTTATATTATTTAATACCATGGTTTTAGAGTTTAACGATAGAAGAAGAAACGCTATATATAAAAGCAAATTTGAAAGTAATTATTCTGTTAGATTATATCCTAAGATTGAAGAACACAACGAATTATTTACCATTAAAAAATTGAGTTAATGAATTTTTTTAAAAAACTTTTATTGGGTAAGGTAACAAAAAATTATACCCCAAAATACAACCCAATTCAAAAAAGAATTTTGAATCTAAAATCTATTTGGAACAATGACCATCAAGAAGATAATGGAATTGAAAAAATTGTTCGATTATTTTTATCTTCTACTCAATTGATATTTCCTGGAATTTATATTAAATATCTAGCCTCTAAAAAAGGGTATGAATATGAAGATTTAGCTATGGATTTATATGTTCTTGCAAAAGTTATTTTTCCACTCATAATTCTAACAAACCATCTTCAATACGAGCCTTACATAATTTACATCCTAATTTATGTTTTGCTAGAAACCGTATTTTATATTCCGACTTTAATATTTGCTTCCGATTTATTTTCAAGACCACGATCGTATAAACGTTCAATGCTTTTGCTGTTTTTCAACTATATAGAAATCGTAGTTTCTTTTGCTGTTTTATACACATTAGGGAACAACATGAATAAACCTTTTAAACATTGGTTTGACTCGGTTTATTTTAGTATAATTAGCTCTAATTCTATTGGTTATGGAGATTATTATCCTGTTACAACTTTTGGAAAAGTTTTAGTTAGTTTACAAGCCATGTTCTTTTTATCGTTTGTAATTTTATTTTTGAATTTCTTTTCAACAAAAATAAAAAGCAAAGGATATTTTGATGATGACGAGATTTAATTCTTTATTAGTTTTCTAGCTTTTTCTAAATCTTCTGGTGTATCAATTCCGATACTTCCATGTGATGTTTCAACCATTTTGATACGTTTTCCGTATTCTAAATAACGAAGTTGTTCTAATTTTTCAGAAGCTTCTAATGACAACATGGGTAAACGATAGAAATCCATTAAAGCGGCTTTTCTAAATGCATAAATTCCGATGTGTTTCATATAACGAACACCTGCATTTTCATCTCTTGGAAAGGGTATTACAGAACGGGAAAAGTACAAAGCAAAACCTTGTTGATCTGTAATTACTTTAACATTATTTGGATTATTAACTTCTTCTTTATCCGTAATTTGAAACATTAACGAACCTAAATCTACTTGGTTTTTAGTATCGTTTTTAAATACTTCAATTAATTCTTCTAATGGTTTTTTATTAATAAAAGGTTCATCGCCTTGCACATTAATTACAACATCAACTTCCATGTTTTCAACAGCTTCAGCAATTCTGTCGCTTCCACTCTCATGCTCTTTTACAGACATAATAGCTTTGCCTCCATTAGAAATGATTTCATTAAAAATTAATTCTGAATCTGTTACTACAAAAACATCATCAAACAATTCAGTTGATATAGCAGCTTCATACGTTCTTAAGATTACAGTTTTTCCTCCTAAGTCTTGCATTAACTTTGCAGGAAAACGTGTTGAGGCATATCTGGCCGGAATTACAGCTATAATTTTCATGTTGTTTTAATTAATTTAGTTACAAAAGTATTAATTTTCAAAAAACTCATCTTTAAATCCAATTAAATATAATTTTTCTTCGGCACGAGTAATGGCGGTATACAACCATCTTACATATTCTACATCAATTCCGTCTGGTAAATAAGGTTGTTCTACAAAAACCGTTTTCCATTGTCCGCCTTGTGATTTATGACAAGTAATAGCATAAGAAAATTTTACTTGAAGTGCATTAAAATAAGGATTTTCTTTTACTTTTTGTAGTTTTTTATATTGCTGACGCTCTTCTTCGTAATCTAATAAAACTTCCTGATATAATTTATTTGATTCGTCATACGTTAATGAAGGTGATTCACTCATAATGGTATCTAGCATTACAATGGTATCAAATGGAAGCTGATTTGGATAATCTACCATTCGTACTTTTACCGTTGCAAATTTAAAACCATATAGTTCCTGAATTTTTCTAATTTCTAAAACTTCTACTATATCTCCATTTGCAATAAAACCTGCTTCTGATTCTTCTTTTAACCAAAAATAATTGTTTTTAACAACCATTAAATAATCTCCTGTAGAAATTTCATTCTCTTTTGATAAAATGGAAGCTCTAATTTGTTGGTTATACTGATTGGCTCTTTTGTTTGAACGAACAATAAAAACAGTGTCTTCAATACTATAATTATCATAAGCTTGATGAATAGCATCTTGAATATCATATCCATCTTGCAAACGAACAATATCTTTAAATCCTTTTAATTTAAACTTAAAAGTATCTATAAATTGAGAATGTAATAATTCTCTTAACTCAGTAGCATTGTAAAGAATACCTGAAAATTCAGATTGTCTCATTACTTCATCTAATTCGATATGATGCACGTTTTTTTGATAATGTAATGAAAGAGAATCAATATTTAATGCCGGACTAATCGTCATGTTTACTGGTGGTAACTGAGCTGTATCTCCTATTAATAATAACTTACAGTTTTTACCAGCTTCTACATAAAAAAACAAATCATCTAAAAGAGACCCATTTTCATATAATTTAGAATCCTGACTCGTATCAGATATCATAGAGGATTCATCTACAATAAAAATGGTATTTTTAAATTTATTTTGTTGCAATGTAAAACTTACTCCACCTGTTTTATTTTTTTTGGGGAAATAAATACGCTTATGAATAGTATGTGCTGGTTTTCCTGAATAATTTCCTATAACTTTTGCAGCTCTTCCTGTTGGTGCAAGTAAAACCGCTTTCATATTAATTTCTTGTAAATTATTAATTACAGTAGAAATTATGGTTGTTTTACCCGTTCCGGCATAACCTTTGAGTACAAAAATATCATCAGAAGTAGAATTTAAAATAAAATCGGCTATTTTCTGAAAAAAAATATCTTGTTTTAAAGTGGGTTGATGCGGAAAATTATTTTGTAATAAATTGTAAAACAGCTTGTAAGTCATAAAAATTGATTTGGCCAATATTATTTTTTTCAAATATACTGATGATTTTTACAAGAAATTCTTTTGTGTAGAAAAAAAAATTGTAGATTTGCGTACCTATTTAACTAAAAATAAATTAATCAAATGTTAGAAATTGCTATTTATTTAGTCGTATTAATTGTTTTAATCTTTGCATTGGTTAAACTAATTGATAAATTTGTTACACCAGGAAATAAAAAAATATTCACAATTTTGTTGTGGGGAATTTCTATTTTTCTTGCTTATTTAATCTATGGTTCCGTTATGAAACCTATTGAATTCAAACAAGAAAAAGAAGCTCGTTATGAAATTGCGGTTAAAACAATGTTAGATATTAAAAAACTTCAAACTGGATATAAATCAGTTAATGGAGTTTATGCTGACACGTTTGAACAACTTATTCAGTTTGTTGAAAACGGACAATTTGAAATCGTTTCTAGAAAAGATACAGCTGTTATAGATGCTACTAAAAATGCTGCATTTGGAATTAAAGTTGGAGCTGATGGTGTTGGTGGATTTTTTAAAGATGAAGTTATTATAACTAAATTAGGAAATGTTTCTGTAAAAGATTCATTATTTAAAAACTCTGATCGTTACAAAAGATTAAATGTTGTAAAAGTTGGAGGTGTTCAAGTTCCTGTGGAAATGAAAACTAGTACAGTTAGCAGAAATGATATGAATATTTCGGTTTTTCAAGCAATTATTGATAAAAATGCTTTATTAAAAGATTTAGATCAAGAATTAGTAAAACAAGAAAATAAAGTTGAAGCTATTGATGAAATTAATGGTGATAAAATTATCTTAGGATCTTTAGAAGAAGTTTCTCTTACTGGAAACTGGCCAAAAAAATATGGTAATAACGAATAACGACATTACTCTAAAAACATACAAAAAGTTGTCCATTCAGGTTTCCTTGAATGGACTTTCTTTTTGTGTTTTTGATTTAATATCAAATAAAGTAATCCTAACTAAATCAATTAACTTTGAAAAAAACAAAGTAATTGAAGAACAGTTATGGAAAACATTTGTAGATTATCCTATACTAACAAAAGCTTACGATGACATTATTATTATTCATGATAATAACTTAAATTCATTTGTTCCTAATTCGCTTTTTGATGCTAATTTTTTAGCAAGTTACTTACAATACAACACCAAAGTTTTTGAGACTGATTTTTTTACACACGATGTTATTTTTCCTTATGAAATTAATAATATTCATGTCCCTTTTGTAAATATTAATAACTTTCTATTAGATCAATACCAAAGTTTTGAATATCAAAATGCGAATTCAATTTTAGTAAAACAATTACTTGATTTGTCAATCAACAAAGACGAAAAACAAGTTTTTATACATCTTCAAAAAGAACACTTTGAAATAATTATAGTTAAAAATCAACAACTTATTCTCTATAATTCTTTTCAACATAATACTCCAGAAGATTTTATTTATTATCTTTTATTTACTTGTGAGCAATTACAACTCAATCCAGAAAGTGTATTAGTACAAATTTTAGGAAATTGTAATGAAGATGATGCCTATTTTAAAATTGCATTTAAATACATTAGAAATTGTAGCCTTATTCAAAATATTGATAAAGCTTCTATTTTAGACGTTACTCCTTCTGACTTAAGAAATCATTTTATACTCTATCATTCATGAGAATTATCTCCGGAAAACACAAAGGTCGCCGTTTAGTAGCTCCTAAAAATTTACCAGTTCGCCCTACTACCGATATGTGTAAAGAATCGTTGTTTAATATTTTAAATAATTATTTTAATTTACATGGGTTAAAAGTTTTAGATTTATTTTCTGGAACCGGTAATATAAGTTACGAATTTGCTTCTCGTGGTGCTGGACCCATAACAAGTGTTGATGGCGATATGGGATGCGTAAATTTTATTAAAAAAACAGCAACTGAACTTGATTTAGATATTTCTGCAATAAAAAGCGATGTATTTAAATTCCTAGAAAAAAGCAAAGCTACCTACGATATTATTTTTGCCGATCCTCCGTATGATATTGGACAAGAAAATTTTGAAAAAATTATTCAAGAAATATTTGAAAACGAACTTTTAGATGAAGAAGGAATGCTTATTGTTGAGCATTCTAAGCACACGAAATTAGATCACATGACAAATTTTTCTTTTTCTAAGAGTTATGGCGGTTCTGTGTTTTCGTTTTATGAATTTGAAAGCGACGAAGAAGAAAATATTGAAGAGGAAGACGAAGGCTAAAATTCTGTAATATGCTAAAGAATAATAAATTAAGAGCTAGAAATTTAATCATTATATTTTCGATAATATTTATCTTAAATATTATTACTATTATTTCTGATTTAATGCAATATTCAATGCTAAATTCCTTAGAGGGTTTTTCTATGGAAGAAGCTGAATTAAATGATTTAAGACAGTCAATTATTGGAATAACAATGTTTAGCGTTTACGTTTGTTGTTATGTTTTATTTATACTTTGGTTTAGAAGAGCATATTACAATTTACATCAAGTAGTAAAACATCTTGAACATAGCGAAGGATGGGCTGCTGGCGCATGGTTTGTTCCTTTTATAAATTTTTTCAGACCTTACCAAATAATGAGGGAACTTTATGTAGAATCTGAAAAATATATCTCAAAAATTAAACCAGACTATACAAAAAAATTAAATGTAACTTTTGTTGGACTTTGGTGGACATTATGGATAATTGCTTCTTTCCTAGAAAGAATAGGAATGAGATTAAATTTAAAAGCTGAAACTTTAGATGAAATTATCAATGCCACAACAATTAATTTGATAAACGAAATTTTTACCATACCACTTTGCTTAATAATTATAAAAGTAATCAAAGATTATAGTGTGGTAGAAAATGAAATATTTGAGATGGAAAAATCAAAAGGTATTGAAATTACTGATGAATCTATACCTTTAATTGAATAAAAAAGCAGACCTATAAGCCGGATTCTGTATCGCGCCAATGGCGGACCCTTATCATTTATCTAGACCAAACATTACTGCTTAGCTCAAGCTGTCTACCCTTCAACATCGGACGAGTAGCCCTTATTCTAATTACTCAGAAACTGTTGATATACTTGACATTTCACCGCATAGAGTTTACCTGGTTTCACTACAGCATTATCTGTACATACTTTCTGTTGCACTTGTCCTCGCCTTTCAACGGACGGGCGTTACCCGCTATGCTACTCTTTGGTGTCCGGACTTTCCTCCATCCGCCTAGGCGGACGACGATAAGGCGGTCTGCGTTGCAAACTTACAATAAAATTAATAGTTATTAAGCAATTTAGATGCATTGTTTAACAAAATAACTTGTATTTGTTTACTTAATAATATGTAAATTTATAGAAGATTTAAAATCAAATTATTATGTCAAGTATTTATAATTACGCATCGGTTTCAGAAGCATTAAAACAATTAAAAATTAATGGATATACATATGACTTTAATTTAAATCCTGAAGATATTATTTTACATCCTGAAAATTATATCATAAACGAAATTTATCAATATGAAGGGAATTCGGGAACAGGAGATAGATCTGCTGTTTATGGCATAAAAAATAAATTTGGTTTAAAAGGCGTTTTTGTAACAGGTACTTCTGCAAATTCTACAGATAAAAACGCTACTATACTTGCTAAAGTCAGTATTAAAAATGCAAATGAACCTTATATGTAATTGTGAATAACTTTTAGAAACATTTTACTCAATTTAGAACTTACAATTTGAAATTTGAAATTTTTAAATCTATATTTGTGATTCAATAAGATTTATGGAACAATTTATCGTATCGGCTCGTAAATATCGTCCTCAAACATTTAAAGATGTTGTAGGACAACAAGCTATTACCAATACTTTGTTAAATGCAATTGAAACCAATCACCTAGCGCAAGCTTTATTATTTACAGGTCCAAGAGGTGTAGGAAAAACAACTTGTGCACGTATTTTAGCACGAAAAATAAATCAGGAAGGTTATGATGATCCGTATGAAGATTTTTCGTTTAATGTGTTCGAATTAGATGCGGCTTCAAACAATGGTGTAGATGATATTAGAAGTATCATTGACCAAGTAAGAATACCACCACAAACTGGAAAATATAAAGTTTATATTATAGACGAGGTTCACATGCTTTCTACATCAGCTTTTAATGCTTTTTTAAAAACATTAGAGGAACCACCTAAGCATGCTATTTTTATTTTAGCAACAACAGAAAAGCATAAAATAATTCCAACAATTTTATCGCGTTGTCAAATATTTGATTTTAAAAGAATTACCATAAAAGATGCTAAAAATCATTTAGCTGAAATTGCAAATGAACAAGGTGTTACTTTTGAAGATGATGCCCTGCATATTATTGCTCAAAAAGCAGATGGTGCAATGCGTGATGCTTTATCTATTTTTGACAGAGTAGTTTCGTATTGTGGTAAAAATTTAACCAGACAAGCGGTTACTGAAAACTTAAATGTTTTAGATTTTGAATATTATATTACCATAACCGATTTAATTTTAGAAAATAAAATCCCTGATTTACTTTTAGCTTATAATGATATATTATCTAAAGGTTTTGATGGACATCATTTTATTGCTGGCTTGGCATCTCATTTTAGAGATTTATTAGTTTGTAAAAATCCTGCAACTTTATCTTTATTAGAAGCAGGAGAACAAGCTCAAAGTTTGTATGCTGCACAATCTCATAAAGCCATGCACGATTTCTTAATCAAAGGAATTGAATTAGCAAATGAGTGCGATTTAAAATTTAAAGTCAGTCAAAATCAACGACTTTTAGTTGAACTTTGTTTAATGCAATTAGCCTCTATCACTTTTGATGGAGAAAAAAAAAAGTAGCTAAATTTATAATTCCAGCTACTTATTACAAGAACAACTCCTACTCTATTACTGAAGTTCCTGCAATTAAAACGCAAATTCCAACAGAGGAATCAAAACCTGTTGTAGTTACTGAAACGGTTATAAATGAACCAATAGTTGCTGAAATCACACAAGTTCAGAATGAAGTTGTTGCTCCAATTATTACGGAAATTCCAAAACCTAGTCTTCCTAATTTTAATCCAACAGGAACAAAAGTATCTGCCCTATCGCTAGCTAGTGTAAAAGCAAAAAAAGACTTAGAAGCCCAACAAAATCAGTATCAAAAACACAAGGAAGAATTACCTTCGGAAGTTTTTAATGAAACCGATATGTTATTGCAATGGAATAAATTTGCTCAAAAAATGACAGATGCAGGAAAACGTTTGTTAGCAACTTATATGCAAATGAACGATCCTACGTTAAATGGTACAACAATAACACTAGAGTTACCCAATCAAAGCACAAAAGAAGAATTCTTAACTGGATGCCATGAATTAATTGGTTATTTAAGAGGTAAATTACATAATCACGATATTACGATCGAAGTAATTGTAAATGAAGCCACTGAAAACAAATATGCATTTACACCACAAGAAAAATTTGAACGATTAAAACAAATTAATCCAACAATCGAATTACTGAGAAAAACTTTTGATTTAGATGTTTAGTTTATAAAATTTTATAATAAATAGTTCTATTTAAATCATTTTTAATTGATTTTTTTTAGAAACTATAAAAAACACTATCTTTATAATGATTATGGTTTGTTTTCAATTTAAATCTAAAAAAATCTATCTATAAATCTACCTATAAATGAGGGAAAATCAATATAAGAATCTTCTACTAGATCAAACTCAAGACCTTATTTGGATGATTGACAATAACTTTCAATTAGTATATGCTAATAAAAGTTATTTAAAATTCATGAAAGAATTCACAGGAGAAGAAATGATTTTAAATAAATCTATTTGGATTGATGGATTAAGTGACGAATATATTCAAAAATGGGAAAACTATTACAGTAAATGTCTTAAAGGTGAATATTTCCAAATAGAAGAACAACTAAATCATTCTGAATCAAACAAACCACAATACAATCAAATAACTTTTGAACCATTAATTGGAGAAGATAAATTAATTTTTGGCGTTTCTTGCCAATCAAAAGATATAACAACCTTAGTTAATCAAAGAAATGAGAGCGAACAACGATACAATGCGTTAATTCACGAAGGCCATGATATGATAGCAATAATAAATCCAGATGGAAATTATAGCTATTGCAATCCTAAAACTACTTCAATACTTGGATTTGGGCCTGAAAAATTTATTGGTAAAAATATAAATGAATTTATTCATCCTGATGATATTAAAAAAATTACTACTGGTATACAAAATGTAATTTCTGAATCTAAAGTTGTTTTAGATTGTATACGTTTTCAAAACTATAAGTTAGAATGGCGCTGTATGGAAATGATACTAACCAATATGTTAGAAAATCCATATGTAAATGGTATTGTAATTAACTCAAGAGACATTACAGAAGAGAGAAAACTTAGAGAATTAAATCGTCAAGTTAGTGAAATTGCAAAAATAGGAAGTTGGGAAATAGATTTAGAACATAAAAAAATTTATTGGTCAGATGAAGTTCATAAAATGCACGAAACGGATCCAAATACATTTGAACCAAAATTAGAAACCGGAATTAATTTTTATAGAGAAGATTTTCGTGAAAATATTCAATTTAATATTCAAAAATGTATATCAACTGGAGAACCATTTGATATTGAAGCTGTATTAATTACAACAAATAAAAAAGAAATTTGGGCTCGAGCAATTGGACATGCAGAATTTAAAGATAATAAATGCAAACGTATTTATGGGAGTTTTCAAAATATTGATGAATTTAAAGAATCTCAAATTAGGCTTAATGCGTTTTCAGAAAATTTCCCAGGTGTAGTTTATCAATATTTCATTCATCCAGATGGAACCGATTCCTTAAAATACGTATCTGGAGCTGTAGAACAACTTTGGGGGTATTCTGCTTCTGAAGTTCTTAATAATGTTGATTTAATTTGGGATCAAATAAAAGCAGGAAAAGATTATGAAGCTGTGAAAGCAAGTATTCTACATGCAATAGAAACAAAGTCTAAATGGATTTCTCGTTTTGAAAATATTAAACCAACTGGAGAAAGAAATACGCATCTTGCTAGTGGAACTCCGGTTTTCTTATCCGATGGAACTATAATGTTTAATGCTACAGTATTAGATATTACAAAAGATGTTAAAAACGAACAACTTCTTGAACAAATTAGTAAATTATCTAAAATAGGAAGTTGGGAAATAGATTTAGAAAAAAAAGCAATATTTTGGTCAGATAAGGTACATGAATTACACGGAACAAATCCAGATACATTTTCACCTAATTTAAAAACAGCTATAAATTTCTACAGAAAAGATTTTCGTGAAATGGTTCTAAATAAAATTGAAAATGCTATAAAAACTGGAGAAGGATTTGATTTTGAAGCTGTTTTGGTTAACAATGAAAAGAAAGAGCTATGGGTACGATCAATTGGTCATACTATTTTTGAAAAGGGTAAGTGTATTCGCGTTATTGGTGGTTTTCAAGATATTAACATAAGGAAAAAAGCTGAAATTAAATTACATGAAAGCGAAAATAGATTTAAAACTATTTTAGAAGCTGAGCCAGAATGTATAAAATTGTTAGATAGAGAAGGTAAATTATTGATGATGAACCCTGCTGGATTAGAAATGATTGAGGCAGATAATGAAGCTATAATTTTGGGTAATCAAGTACATGAAATTGTTTTACCAGAACATAGACCTGCATTCCTAACTTTAATAAAAGATGTATTAAAAGGTAAATCTCGAAAACTTATATTTGAAATTAAAGGTTTAAAAGGAACAAAACGTTGGCTAGAAACCCATGCAGTTCCTATGAGAAATGAATTGGGTGCTATTATTTCTATTTTAGCAGTAACTAGAGATATTACAGAACGAACTAATATAGAAAA
Source organism: Flavobacterium sp. LMO6 (assembly GCF_009495795.1). NCBI lineage: Bacteria > Pseudomonadati > Bacteroidota > Flavobacteriia > Flavobacteriales > Flavobacteriaceae > Flavobacterium > Flavobacterium sp. LMO6. Next base: position 109,828 of record NZ_WIBH01000005.1, read on the forward strand.
AGAAAAAAACAGTTTATTACTAACCCTTGAAAACAGCTTAAATGAAATTTATATTTTTGATGCAGAAACGTATAAATTTAGTTTTGTTAATAAAGGTGCACTTCATAATTTAGGTTACTTAGAATCTGAAATTAAAACATTAACTCCTTTTGATATAAACTCTGATTTTAAAATAGATTCTTTTAATGAACTTGTATCTCCGTTACTTAAAGGTGAAAAAGAAAAAATTACACTTATAACAAATCATAAACGTAAAGATGGAAGTGTTTATCCTGTTGAAGTTCATTTACAATTAGTTATTGAAGATAAATCCAAACGTATCTTGGCAAATATTCTAGATATTACAGAACGTAAAAAAAATAAGGAATTAATACTACTTTCAAATGAACGATTTGAAAAAGTTACCGAAGCTACAAATGACGCTATTTGGGATTGGGACATTGTAAATCAAACAATTTATCGTTCAAAAGCTTTTGAGCGATTTTTTGGAAAAAAAGTACCTAATAAAATAATAGATAATAGATTTTGGAATGATAATTTTCATCCAGATGATGTTGAAAATTTTAAAACCAGCCTTTCTGAAGCAGTTGCAGATCCTTCAATTACAAGATGGGAGCTAGAATTTAGAGTTATAAATAAGCAGAAAAAAGTCCTCTTTGTAATTGATAGAGGTATAATTATTAGAGATTCTAAAGGAAAAGCCATTCGAATGGTGGGCGCCATGACTGACATTACTGAGCAAAAACAAATGACTTTAGAATTAAGTGAATTAAATGAGGCGCTACAAAAATATACAATTGAACTTGAGCGTTCTAACAAAGAATTAGAACAATTTGCCTTTGTTGCTTCGCATGATTTGCAAGAACCTTTACGAATGATTTCTAGCTTTATGGAACTTTTTCTCCGTAGATATGGTCATGAAATTGATGATAACGGAAAGAAATATATTCATTTTGCTACTGATGGTGCAAAAAGAATGAAACAACTTATGCTTGATTTATTACAATATTCTAGAGCCAGTAGACCACAAGAAGGCAGAGAACAAATTGATTTAAAAGAAGTAATCATTGAGTATAAAAAGTTAAGACGAAAAGTTATTTCAGAAAAATCTGCTGCAATAACATATAAAAATTTACCAACATTAAAAACCTATAAAGCTGCAATTACCCAAATAATGCATTGTATATTAGACAATGCTTTAAAATATTCTAAAGAAAATAGTCCATCAAAAATTGAAATTAATTGTCAAGAAAATGATCAAGAGTGGCTATTTTCTATTCAAGATAATGGTATTGGAATTGATTCTCAATTTTATGAAAAAATATTTGTTATTTTTCAGCGTCTCCACAGTAAAGAAGCATATTCTGGAACTGGAATAGGTTTATCAGTTGCTAAAAGACATGTTGAATTTTTAGGAGGTAAAATTTGGTTAGAATCAGTTGTTGGAGAAGGAAGTACATTTTACTTTACAATTCCTAAAACTAATAACTAGTATAAAAATTATAAAAGCAATGTTTTAAATTTTACCATAATACATTGCTTTTACAATACCATCAGATAATCCAATTTTTGGTACATAAATATTTCGTGCTCCACTCCATTTCATTGCATTTAAATAAATACGCGTTGCAGGAATAATTACGTCGGCACGGTCTGGATTTAAACCTAAATCGGCTATGCGTTGTTCGTATGTCATGCTATTCAACTTTTGATATTGCGATTGCACATACATATAAGACAATGGTCTATCTTGATTTTTCTCAGATAATTTAAATAATTTATTAATATTTCCACCAGAGCCAATTAAAGTAATATTTTCAAAAGGTTCTGTATTTATTTTAATCCATTTTTCTATTTCTTGCCATACAATATCGGAAACCATATTATTTAACAATCTAACCGTTCCGTTTTTAAAAGATTTAGAAGCAATTATTTTTCCTTCATGAAATAAAGAAAATTCAGTACTTCCTCCACCAACATCAACATATAAATACGCTTTATCAGAAGAAATAAATTGTTTTAAATCAGAAGCGGCAATAATAGCAGCTTCTTTTTTTCCGTCAATTATATCAATTTTTATATCAGCCTTTTTCTTAATTATATCGGCAACTTCTTTACCATTATAGGCTTCCCTCATGGCAGATGTAGCACAAGCTTTATATTGTTCTACTTTGTGTACTTTCATTAATAGTTTAAAAGCCTTCATTGCATCGACCATTCGGTCAATATTTTCTTCAGAAATTTCTCCAACAGTAAAAGCATCTTGCCCTAAACGAATTGGAACACGAACTAAAGAGCTCTTATTAAACTGAGGTGGATGGCCTTCTTGCTCCACAATATTAGTTACTAACAACCTCATGGCATTAGATCCAATATCAATAGCAGCATATTTTTTTATTGTAATCATTTAGTTATTTAATTATTGTACGTCTTCTGCAATTACATCTAATTTATTTTGATAGAAATTGTACATTTCTTGTTGCGCTCTAAAAGGTTTTTCATCATTACGCTTTCTGTAATTATTTAATAAATCGGCAGAATGAATACGTGCTTTTACATTAGCTTTCCAGCCTATTTCAAATGTTTCAATTAACTCTTTTTTAATTTCTGAATCATAAATTGGGCAAGTTACTTCTACCCTAGAATCTAAATTACGAGTCATAAAATCAGCCGAAGAAATAAACACATCCGGATTTCCATCATTTGCAAAAATATAAATACGAGAATGTTCTAAATAATTATCTACTATACTTATGGCTTCAATATTTTCGCTTATTCCTTTTAATCCAGGAATTAAACAACAAATACCTCTAATGACCAATTGAATTTTTACTCCAGCATTACTCGCTTCATACAATTTATCCGTCATTTTAAAATCGGATATACTGTTCATTTTCAATTTTATATAAGCTTCTTTTCCTGAAAGGGCATTTGATATTTCACGATCGATTAATTTATTAAATCGGCTACGTGTGTAATGAGGTGAAACGATTAAATGTTTGTATCGATGCACTCTGTAATTTACATCAAAAAAATCAAATATTTTAGCTGCATCCTTTAAAATTTCATTGTTACTAGTAAATAATGTAACATCGGTATATATTTTAGCCGAATTTTCATTGAAATTTCCAGTAGAAACCAATCCATATCGTTTCACTTTTCCTTCCTCTAAACGCTCTATAACACAAATTTTACTGTGAACTTTTAAGCCTTTTACTCCAAAAATTAATTCAATTCCTTCGGTTTGCATTTGTTCGGAATACGAAATATTACTTTCTTCATCAAAACGAGCCTGTAATTCTATTTGAACCGTTACTTTTTTTCCGTTTTTAGCAGCATTTATAAGCGAACTTACAATTTGAGAATTCTTTGCTAAACGATACAACGTAATCTTAATAGAAACTACTTTAGGATCTAATGCGGCTTCTCGTAAAAACTTTATTATGTACGAAAAAGATTGATAAGGAGCGTAAAGCAAATAATCTTTCTTTTTAATTCTTTCTAAAATACTTCCTTCTAATGATAATCCGGGAACAGGCAACGGTAAATTTTCCTTATACAATAAATCATAGCGCCCTAAATTTGGAAAATTCATGTAATCTCTACGATTGTGATATCTTCCACCGGGAATAACACTATCTGAACTATCAATTCCCATGCCTTTTAAGAAAAAAGACAAGGTGTCATTTTCAATAGATTGATCGTAAACAAATCGAACTGGCTCACCTACTCTTCGTTCTTTAACCGAATTGGATATTTTTTCCATTAAACTTTTACTCAAATCGCTATCAAATTCTAACTGCGCATCGCGAGTAATTTTTATCATATGTGCCGATATGCTTTCGTAATCAAATATGTTAAATATATTATTTAAATTACAACGTATAACATCATCTAAAAGAATAATATACTGCTTTCCTGAATTAGATGGAAGCACAACAAATCGATTCACGGTATTTGGAATTTCTACAACTGCATAACGAATTTCTTTTGACGAAAATGGAAAATTATTTTTTGATTTCATGACCAATTTAACTGCTAAATATCCCGAAGTATCTTTTAGCAATGGAAATTCATCTAAGTCGTTAAGCATGATAGTTACAACTGCCGGACTTACATTTTGAATAAAGTAATCATGAATAAAAATTTCTTGTTCTTTAGTTACTTGTTTTTCATTAATAATGAAAATATTTTCACTTTCTAACTTTTTCTCAATTTCACTTAAAATACGTAAACTTTCAGCTTGTTGTTCAATAACAATTTCTGTAATTTCTTTTAGTAATTGCTCCGCCGGAACACCCAGAATTTTTTCAGATTCTACTCTTTCAAAACTCATTCTACGAATTGCAGCATAACGAACTCTAAAAAATTCATCTAAATTATTTGAAAAAATTCCAAGAAATCGAAATCGATCTAATAATGGAACACTTTCATCGTTAGCTTCTTGAAGTACTCTTGCATTAAATGTTAACCAACTTTTTTCTCTATCAGTATAGTTATTTATGGTATTATTCATTTTTAAAATGGCTTGGAAATAATGTTGCTATTGTTTTTCCTTTTCCTATATTTTGCCAATCTTCTGTGTTAAATTGCATAGCAACTAAACCAGATGTTGGAACATTTTCTATATTAAGGTCCCCAAATTTATTAACAAAATTTGTAATAGCTTCATTATGTCCAAAAAGAATTAGATTATCATGTTCATTTTTACACTTTTTTATGATTTCATGTAATTTTTTTTCGTCAAACGTATATAAATCCTCAGAAAAATAAATTGTTTCTATGGGTATCGATAAGTATTCCGAAAAGATATAAGCCGTTTCTGTTGTTCGCTTTGCTTTACTACACCAAACAATATAAGAATTAGGCACAAGTGCAACTGATTTTGAAGCTATTAAATGTGCATCCTTTACTCCGCGTGCAGAAATTGAACGATTTATGTCTTGCACAGGCACATCCCAACTTGACTTTGAATGTCTAATTAAAAATAAGTTTTTCATAGCTCTTTGTTTAGAAACACTTAAATTAATGAATTTATTTTATCTAATCACCATATAATATTTTAAAATTGAATAATTAATCATTATTTCATTTAATTAGTACAAGGAATAAAGCTATAATTGATTTATTTACTATATTAGACAATTAAATTTATTCATATTAAAAAGATTTAGGCTAAAAATAAGAGTCAAATGAAAAGATCGGTAGTCCTAGTTTTTACATACTTTATAAGCTTTTTGTGCTATTCGCAACAAGATTCTCAATACACACAATACATGTACAACACCACTCTAGTAAACCCAGCGTATGCAGGAACTAGAGAAACATTATCTGCTTTTTTATTGTATAGAAATCAATGGGTGGGTTTAGATGGCGCTCCTGTTACTAATAATTTTTCTGTGAATTCTCCTTTAGGAGATTCAAATTTAGGAATTGGTTTAAATTTTGTAAACGATAAAATTGGTCCGGTTACTGAAAATGAAATTTCGTTAGACCTAGCTTACCTAGTTCAGGTTTCAGAAAATTTCAAACTTTCTTTAGGTTTAAAAGGAACAGCTAATTTATTCAACTTAGATATTAATAAATTAAGAATTTACGACCCGCTTGATCCTCAATTTCAAAACGTTAAAACCGAATTTTCTCCAAATATTGGTGCCGGATTGTATTTATATTCAGATAAAACCTATTTTGGTTTATCTGTTCCTAGTTTTTTTGAATCTTTTAGATATAATGACAACAATATTGAAATAACAAAACAAAAAATGCATTTCTATTTCATTGCTGGTCATGTATTTAAGCTTAGCGAAAGTGTCGATTTTAAACCCGCACTTTTATCTAAAATTGTTGAAGGCGCTCCGTTTCAAACCGATATTACCGCTAATTTTTTGTTTTTTAATAAACTTACGCTTGGTGGTGCTTATAGATGGAATGCTGCTTTTAGCGGTTTAGCCGGATTTCAAATTTCAGAATCATGGTTTATTGGATATGGTTATGACATGGAAACCACTCAACTCTCTAACTATAATTCTGGTTCACATGAACTATTTCTTAGATATGAATTTTCAAACAGAAGTCGAGTTTCTGCTCCAAGATTCTTTTAAACGGTAAGAATATGAAAAAAATATTTTCTCTTTTAATGCTCTTAAGTATTATAAATAATGCTTTCGGACAGGAAACTAAACTAAACAAAGCCGATAAAAAATACGATAAATACTCGTATATAGATGCCATTGAAATTTATGAAAAAGTAGCAGAAAAAGGATACAAATCTGTTGAATTATTTCAGAAATTAGGAAATGCATATTATTTTAATAGTGACCTTCCTAATGCTTCTAAATGGTACGGAGCTTTGTTTAATTTAAATGAAACGGTAGAACCCGAATACTATTTTAGATACGCACAAGCCTTAAAAGCAGAGGAAAATTACGAAAAGTCGAATTACTACATGGAACTTTTTAATGAGAAAACAACCGATTCTAGAGGAAAGTTATTTAACGAAAATAAAAACTATTTAAAAGATATTGAAGCTGTTACGCCAAAATATAAAATAAATAAAACAGACATAAACTCTGAGTTTTATGATTACGGCCCTTCGTTTTTTGGAAATCAAATTGTGTTTACATCGTCTAGAAGTGAAGGTAATTTATATTCTAAAATTCATGATTGGACGAAACAAAATTTTACCGATTTATTTGTTGCCCAAATTGATTCTACTGGAAAATTAGAAAATGTTACCAATTTTTCTACAACTATTAATACCAAATTTAACGAGTCTTCGCCAGTTTTTACTAAAGATGGAAAAACAATGTATTTTACCCGAAACAATTACAATGATGGTAAAAAAAGAAAGAGCGACGATAAAGAAATCATGGAAAAAATTTATAGAGCAGAATTTATAAATGGAGAATGGACTAATGTTAAGGAACTTCCTTTTTGTAGCGATAATTATAAAACAGCTCACCCAGCATTAAGTCCTGATGAGAAAACATTATTTTTTGTATCCAATATGCCGGGAACTATAGGAAATGCTGATTTGTACCAAGTAGCTATTAAAAGCAATGGAAGTTTTGGCAAACCCGAAAATTTAGGTCCTACCATTAACACAGAAGGCAGAGAAACTTTTCCGTTTGTAGCTGCTGATAATACATTGTTTTTTGCGTCAAACGGACACCCAGGCTTAGGCGGTTTAGATATTTTTGAAGCTAAATTTATAAATAATGGCTACGCAAAACCTGTAAATGTAGGAAAACCTATAAACAGTTCTATGGATGATTTTGGTTATGTGGTAAACTCTGATAATTTAGGTTTTTTTACTTCAAATAGAACCGGAGGAACTGGCTTTGATGATATTTATACTTTTACAATTTGTACACATTTACTGAGTGGTGTTATCACTGATGCAGAGACAAACGAAATTTTAATTAATGCAAAGGTTGTCCTTTTTGATGATAAAATGAATGAAATTAGTGAAACTTATTCTTCAGATAAAGGTGTATATAGCTTTAAGATTGACTGTAACAAAGCTTACTTCGTAAGAGCTTCTAAAGAAGAATATGAAACTAGCGAAAAGCCATTTGGTCCAGTTACAGAAACAGGAAAATCTGAATTAAACATTGAATTAAAACGCAATGTATTTCCTATACAAGTAGGAACCGATTTGGCAAAGCTGTTCAACATAAGTATTATATATTTTGATTTAGACAAATGGGATATTAGACAAGATGCAGCTGAAGATTTAGAAAAAATCTTAGCGGTTATGAACAAATATCCAGAAATGACTATTGATATTCGATCGCATACCGATAGCAGACAAACGCATGCCTATAATGAATTACTATCAGACAGAAGAGCTAAAGCTACTTTAGAATTTATGGTTAAAAGTGGCATAAATCGCAACCGATTAACCGCAAAAGGATATGGAGAAACACAACTAGTAAACGAGTGTTCAGATGGTATTCTTTGTAGCGAAGAAGACCATCAAAAAAACAGAAGAAGCGAATTTATTGTTATGAAAATGTAACATAAATAGTAATATATTGAAACATATTTTTAAGTTAGCCGCTATTTTACCTGAAAACTAAAAATGAAGAGAATTTTTAAAATAATCCTGGCAATAATTATAGTTTTTATCACTTTACTTTTCATACGTCCTCAAAAGGTTATCTATGAAGCAAAAATTACTGGAAAAGTAATTGATGAAAATAAAAAACCTATTTTCAATGCAACAGTATACAGAATTGAAGAAGAATATTTTATTGATGAAAAAATTGGTTCTAATGAGTCAACAGAATTAAGAACAGAAAGTGTTAAAACCGACAAAAATGGAAATTTCTATTTTCAAGAAAAATCAAGAATAGATTGGTTTCATACTCCTTTGGATTTACCAATAGCTTATTGCTATGCAAATTTTGAGATAGAGAAGAGTGGTTATGAACTTTATAAAACAAAGTTTGGTGAATTTGAACAATATAAAAAAGAAAATTGTTACGCTTGTGAAAAAGTTGAATTTAAACCAATCATTACTTTGAAGAAAAGTCAATAAATAAAAAACGAGTAAAAAATAGAACTTCAAAAATTAAGGTGATAATCGATCAATTTTCCAATCGTAAGAATCGGTTAATTGATAGCGAATTCTATCATGTAAACGATTTGGTCTTCCTTGCCAAAATTCAACTTCTACTGGGCGTACTAAAAAACCACCCCAATTAGCAGGTCGCACAATTTCTTTTCCCTCCCACTCTTTTTCTAGTTCTTTTAAATTGTTTTCTAAAAAGGCTCTATTTGGAATAACATCACTTTGTGGGGATACAATTGCTCCTAATTTACTGCCGTCTGGACGAGAAGCAAAATAATTATCAGAAATAGTTTCCTCCGTTTTTTCTGCAATACCTTTTATAATAACTTGTCGTTCAACTGCTGGCCAAAAAAATGACAAACAAACATTTGGATTATTTAAAATAGCTTTTCCTTTTTCCGAATTATAATTGGTGTAAAAAATAAAACCTTCTTCATTAAACTTTTTAAGTAATACTACGCGCGATTTTGGATAACCATCTAAACCTATTGTAGAAACAGTCATAGCATTTACTTCATCGGCAGCGTTTAAATCTTCGGCTTCAAAAAACCATTTATGAAATAAATTAATTGGATCTTCTGGAATTTGATTTTCCAATAACTCACTTTTCTCATAGGATTTTCTGTAATTACTTAAATCTTTCATAAATTGAATTAGGTTTAAAAAGCAAAGTTACAAACAACATCTTGTTTTTTTAATAAAACAAAAATTAAAATTAAACCTTTTTGAATATCTTTAGTCTAAAGAAAATAACAAGTATATTTTGCAAGACGAAAAAACATTTATATTAGAGTTACTTAATCCTAAAACGCAAAATGAAGCGTTTAGAACACTCTTGCAATTGTATCAAAAACCGTTGTATAACCATATTAGAAATATGGTTTTAAACCATGATGATACTGATGATGTACTTCAAAATACATTTATAAAAGTATTTGCTAACTTGAAAAATTTTAAAGGCGATAGTAAATTATATTCTTGGATGTATCGAATTGCAACAAACGAAGCCATTACTTTTATGCAACAAAGAGCTAAAAAGCAAGGTATTTCTAATGAAGAAGTACAACAAAAAGCAATAAATAAATTAGAAAGTGATGTTTTTTTTGACGGAAATGAAATTCAACTTAAGTTGCATAAAGCAATAACTCAACTGCCAGAAAAACAACAATTAGTTTTTAAAATGAAATACTTTGAAGAACTAAAATACGAAGAAATGTCGGATATTTTATCTACATCTGTAGGAGCTTTAAAAGCAAGTTACCATATAGCAGTAAAAAAAATTGAAGAATATTTAAAAACCAATTAAACCATTTACTCTTAATTTTGTCTAATATATATCATGAAACAAATAGATTTAGAAAATACAGAAAAAATAGATTCAGGATTTAAAATTCCAGAAAATTATTTTGAGCAATTTGAAGCCAAAATGATGGAACGTGTTTCAAAAGAAAAAGAAGTTAAATTGGTTTCTTTATTCTATAAAAAACAAGTATGGATTAGTAGTATTGCAGCATTATTTTTACTAGCAATTGCAATTCCGGTATATTTTAATATGGCTAAAGAAAGTAATTTAGATACCAATACAATTGAAAGTTATTTAGCAGATCAGCAAAGTGTAGGAACAACAGAATTAATAAAACATTTAACCGATGAAGATATTTCGGAACTACAAAATGCTTTAGCCATTGACAATGTTACAGATGAGACTATTGAAAATTATTTATCAGAAACTGCCAATTTAGATTACCTATTAAACGAATAAATTTATCCTTATGAAAACAAAAATTATATATCCAATCGTGTTTCTTTTAATTTCTTCTTTATCCTTTTCTCAAGGATTTAAAGACAAAAAAGAAAAAGTAAAAGCTTTAAAAGTAGCTTATATTACAGAGCAATTAGATTTAACTACTGAAGAAGCGCAAAAGTTTTGGCCTATTTATAATGCTTTTGACGACAAACAATCGGAACTACGTCATGAAAAAATGAGAGCCATTTTAGACCGATTTGAACCAGAAAATGTAGAAAAATTATCAGAAAAAGAAGCTTCTACTCTACTGACACAAATGGAATCTGTAGAAGAAAGTTTGTTTGCCCTTCGCAAAAAATTTATTAAAGATTTACAAGGTGTTATTAGCGCTAAAAAAATAATTAAGCTTAAAAAAGCTGAAGAAGATTTTAATAGAACGTTATTAAGACAAATTAAAGAGAGAAGAAAAGGTTAATTCAATTTTATCATTTTAAAGCTGAACATAGTTCAGCTTTTTTTTTATTATAATTTAAAAACTAAAACAAGTTCTGAGTAATAAAAGTTATTTCATTTCAAATCGAACTAATTGGTTTTTTCCAGTAGCATAAAACACAGTATCCGATTCAAATCTAAAGGTATAAAATTGATTATCATCTGAGAATTTTATCCAGCTTTTGCCAAAATCAGATGAATAAAACATACCCGTTCCTCCTACTGAAATTAGCTGCTTTCCTTTACTGTTAGGAACAAATTGCACACAAGATGCATAACCAAAAGCTTCGTTATTAGCAATTAATTCCCAAGTCTTTCCACCATTTGTTGTTATGGCTTTGTTTAACGAGTTTTGAGTTTGCTTCATGTAATTTCCACCCGCAATTATTCCTAGTTTAGCATCATAAAAATCGGCCGTAAAAATTCCGGTCATTTCTTCACCTTGCACAATTGGTGTTTCATATACTTTCCAAGTTTCGCTAAAATCATTTGATACAAAAACTCTCGCTTTTTTTCCACCAGAAACCATAAAAATAGTTTTATCTTTTACTATTAAATTTGTGTTACTAGTTGCAAAAGCCGCTTCACCATCAGTAACTTTAGGTAATTTATTACATGAAATTTTTTGCCAAGTAGTTCCTCCATCTGAAGTTTTAATTATAGCCATACAATCTAAAATAGGATCACCCATTGCAAAACCATTTAATTCATCGGCAAATTGCATACTATCATAAAACACCTTTTCATTATCTTCTCTGTAAACAATTGTTTCCTGAAGGGTGTTTTTATCAATTTTAATAAGCATTGCTGGGTTTCCAACAGATAAAACAAAAATTGCATTTTTTGTACTCGCAATACTTCTAAATTCGGTTGTATTAGAAACATTTGCAATCGTTTTTATCACTAAAGTGTCTTTTTGCTTGTCATAAACTCCTATTCTACCCTTATCCATTCCTAGCCAAACTTTAGTCTCGTCTACAAAAATAGCTCGGCAACTCATTTTTTCATTTGAAATCACTTTGGATTCAAAATGACTATACATGGAGTTTTTATGCGAAATAGAGGAGCAACCCGAAACCAATAGGACAATTAAAATTATTACAGACTTCATTAGGTATTGTTTTATTTTCAAATATAATTCTTTAATTTTTAGTAACGAAAATAAATTTTAATAACCTGAAATTCAAATACTTATAAATATTTATATTTTTTGGCACAGATATTGGTTATAACATTACAACACATAAATGTTTAATCTAATACGATATATTATGAAAACGAAATTACTAACATTAAGCGTTATGGCTACATTTTCAATAAGCACGCTTTTCGCACAAGACAAAACAACGGTAACGGCTCAAAACTCAGATATTAGTGAAAACTTAGATTTAAGAGCGGTAGCTACAGTTTTTGGTGATGCTTCTGACTTAGAAGACTTTGAAAGAAGATTAAACGATCCTAAGACACAAATTTCAAACTTAGATTTAAATAATGATAACTACGTTGATTATTTAAGAGTTATTGAATCTATTGAAGGAAATGCACATTTAGTAATTGTACAAGCCGTTTTAGATAAAGATGTTTATCAGGATGTTGCTACAATTGAAGTAGAACGCGATAGCAATAACCGAGTTCAAGTTCAGGTAGTGGGAGATGTATATATGTATGGAAACAATTATATTTACGAACCTGTTTATGTTCATACACCTATAATATACAATACATTTTGGGTTAGAAATTATCGTCCGTATTACTCATCTTGGTATTGGAATTTTTACCCAAGCTACTACTCTTACTGGAACCCATTTCCAATTTTTAGATACAGAAATCATATTCATGTTCATATTAATTTTGGTCATTCTTATCATTATGTAACCAATAGAAGATGCCAAACTGCTTATGCTTCCTATTATGGAAGACGAGGAAATGGTTATGAAAGAATGCATCCTAATCGTTCATTCGCTCACAGAAATTCAGGATACAGCAATCGTCAGGAATTAGACAATAATAGAACCGTTAGAACACCTAGAAGTAGAAGTGAAATGGCTACTAATAATACCAGAACTTCTACAAGTAGTACAAGAGGAAATAGTGGAACAAGAACAGAAACTAGAACTCCTAGAAATAATGAAACTAGAACGGCTACTTCTACTAGAGTTAATACAACACCTAGAGTAACTACTGAAAATAGAAATACTAGTACTAGAGGAAGTAATACAAGAGTTTACACCGAAAATATAAACAATCCATCAAGAGAAAGAAGCAGTGTTTCTAACAGTAGTACTAGAAATAATTCTGAAACTAGAGGAAGTACATCAGGAAGAAGTTCAAATGCTCAGAGTAGTCCTTCAAGAAGTTCATCAAGTTCAAGAAATTCGAATTCAAGAACATCTGGAAGAGGATAAATGATAAAGCTGCCAAATTTGGCAGCTTTTTTTATTTTAATTCGTATATTTGCGTCCCGAATTCTCGGGATGATTTAAAATTTAAAATGAGATTACATAGAAATTTAGTATTTACTACCATTGATTCGCTAATGGCAATTTTTAATGAAGGTGAATATGCCGATAAAGTGGTTGCAAGAGCTTTAAAAAAAGACAAACGTTGGGGAAGTCATGATAGAAAGTTTGTTGCAGAAACAATTTACGAAATAGTTCGTTGGAAACGTTTATACGTTGAAATTGCTGAAGTAAAAGAACCTTTTGACAGAGATAATATTTGGAGAATTTTTGCCGTTTGGGCAGTTTTAAGAGGTTATACTCTACCCGATTGGAAATATTTTGAAGAAACTCCAGTTAGAAGAATTAAAGGAAAGTTTGACGAATTAACTAAAACTAGAAAATTCAAAGAATCTATTCCAGATTGGATGGATGAATTGGGAGTTAAAGAATTAGGGGAGGAAATTTGGACAAAAGAACTGGCTGCTCAAAACGAACAAGCTAAAGTTATTTTAAGAGTTAATAGACTTAAAACTACTAAAGAAAAATTAAGAGCAATCTTAATGGATTTAGATATTGTTACTGAGTTTCATAAAGAATATCCAGATGCTTTAATTTTAACAGAAAGAGCCAATGTTTTTTTAACAGATGCTTTTAAAGATGGTCTTTTTGAAGTTCAAGATGCATCATCTCAATTGGTAGCCTATTTCTTAGATGTTCAACCAGGAATGCGAGTTGTTGATACTTGTGCAGGTGCAGGTGGAAAAACCTTACACTTAGCTTCATTAATGGAAAATAAAGGGCAATTAATTGCAATGGATTTATATGAAAGTAAATTAAAGCAATTAAAAATTCGTGCTAAAAGAAATGGTGCTTTCAACATTGAACCACGAGTTATAGAAAGTACTAAAACTATAAAAAAATTACACGAAAAAGCAGATAGAGTTTTAATTGATGCTCCTTGTAGTGGTTTAGGTGTATTAAAAAGAAATCCAGACAGTAAATGGAAACTACAACCCGAATTTATTGAAAACATCAAAAAAATTCAGGCTGAAGTTTTAGAAAATTATTCAAAAATTGTAAAACCAGGCGGAAAACTTGTATATGCTACTTGTTCCGTATTGCCTTCAGAAAATCAAGAACAAATTAAGCATTTCTTAAGCACTGAAATTGGAAAAGAGTTTACATTTGTTCAAGATAAAAAAGTTTTAGCGCATGAAAGTGGCTTTGACGGATTTTACATGGCATTATTAGAAAGAAAAATTAAATAAATAAAATATGAAAAAACAATACCTACTAACGTTTTTATTATGTTCATTAATTGGCTTTGCACAAATACCTGCTGACTATTACACTACTGCCACTGGAACAGGATTAACATTAAAAACGAATCTAAAAAAAATAATAGATAATGTAAGTGATGGAATTCCATCAGAGCATTTACATTCAGATCAAGGATATCCAGCCCTTTGGACACTTTATACCCATACTGCATTTAGAGATAATTACTATGAAAATGATGGTAGTTTATTAGATATATATTCTGAAAATCCTTCTGGAGCAGATCCATATATTTATGCAAACACTTCTCAACAGTGTGGTACATATTCCAGTGAAGGTGACTGTTACAATAGAGAGCATTTAATTCCACAATCCTATTTTGATGGATATGCTACGAATCCTATGAAAAACGATCCGTTTTTTGTGGTTCCTTCTGACGGAAAAGTTAATGGAGATAGAAATAATTTACCTTTTGGTGAAGTTGGTACTGCAACATACACTTCACAGAATGGTTCAAAAAGAGGAAATGGATTAAATTCAGGATATGCCTTAGGCTACTCTGGTGTTGTTTTTGAGCCTATTGATGAATTCAAAGGTGATGTTGCCAGAGCTTTTTTCTACTTTGCCACTCGCTACGAAAGTGATATGACAAATTTCTACAACGCTGCAAATGCGGCTACATGTCAAGCTAAAAATATGTTTGATGGATCAACAGGAAGAGTATTTGCAAACCCATTCTTAGATATTTTAGTTCAATGGCATATTAATGATCCTGTGAGCGCTAAAGAAATTGCTATTAATAACGATATATATTATAATCACCAAAGTAACAGAAATCCATATATTGACCATCCAGAATATGTAGGTACTATTTGGAATAGTTTCTTAGAAAATGATTCATTTACTTTAGAAAACACAATTTCTATACATCCAAATCCTGCTATTAATAACGAGATTACTATTTCATCTGTAAAAGAACTAAATTCAATTGTTTTATACAATATCAACGGGCAAATTATTCAAGAAATTAAAAACCCTACTCGCGTTAACAATTCATATAAAGTAAGTAATTTACCTAATGGTTTTTATTTAGTTCAAATGGCTTCTGAAAATGCAGTAGCTACCAAAAAAGTAATTGTAAATTAATTAAGTTTATTAAACAATATATAGTAAAGCCTTGAAGAAATTCAAGGCTTTTACTATTTATATACTTTATAGTAAAAAATTGAGATTTAAAATAAGAGTAATAAAAAAAGCTTCGAGTTTCCTCGAAGCTTTCTAATTTAAAGGGTGAAAGACGGGTCTCGAACCCGCGACCTTCGGAACCACAATCCGACGCTCTAACCAACTGAGCTACAATCACCATTTGTTTTATTTAGCAAAGAATCTGTTGTATTTGGTATTTACCTAATCCGCATAGCTTCATTTGCGAGTGCAAATATAGTGGTTTCCTTTAATCTTGCAAAGATTTTTTATACTTTTTTACTACAAATTTACTTTAAATCACCTAAGCTATTGACAGCCAAATATCTCTCTGTTGTAAAACCTTCTGCATACTCTACTCCAACTAGTCTACCAAGGTCTTGAGCACGATATTTTACACTATCTAAAAAGTTTTTTGAAGTGATTGGAGAAACTGGTTCTTTTGAATTTGGATCATAAAATTGAGAACTATAAGCCAACACCGATTCCATTTTTTTATCAATAAATTGAGAAATGTCAACTACGAAATCTGGTTCAATATTTTGCCATTGAATATAATGATACACCACTTTTGGTCGCCAAGCTTGTTGTTTTTCTCCATTCAATTCGGTTTCAATTTTAACTAATCCCGACAAAAAACAAGCATCACTTACTAATTTACTTCCCTTCCCGTGGTCAATGTGACGATCTGATATTGCATTACACAAAACCATTTCGGGTTGGTATTTACGAATCATTTCAATTATCTTTAATTGATGTGCTTCATCATTTAGAAAAAAACCATCACGCATATCTAAATTTTCACGTACGGTTACTCCTAAAATTTCAGAAGCTTTGGCTGATTCTGAATTTCGAATTTCAACCGAACCGCGCGTACCCAATTCACCACGAGTTAAATCAATAATCCCAACTTTCTTACCAAGGCTAACTTCTTTGGCAATTGTGCCACTACAACCTAATTCTACATCATCTGGATGCGCTCCAAAAGCTAATATGTCTAATTTCATTTTTAAACTTTTTTTTTTTTTTTTAAACACGTAGAACCATAGATTTTCTTTGTGTTCATTTTTAGTCCGAAGCTTCGGACGTTTCACTTAACATAGTTTACAGATCATTTCTATGAGAACTATTTAAAATACAATGCCTTTCAAATTTTTCTATGTGCCTATGTGTTTTATTTTTATTTTGAAACTAAAACATTTCGCATTGTCATGGACTTATTTTCTGTTTCAATAAATTCTTTTTCCGGATTGCTATCTTTAGTAATACCACAACCTACGTAAATATTCACAGTATTTTTATCTACTTCTAAGCAGCGTAAATTTACAAATAAATCGGTTTCATTGTCTTTTTTATACTCACCTAAAAATCCAGCATAATATTTTCTATAATAATCTTCATTTTTTAGAATAAAATCAATTGTTCGTTCTTTAGGCAAACCACAAACTGCAGGAGTTGGATGCAAGGCATTAATCAAATCATTTGCGTTAAATTCCGATGTTAGATTTGCAGCTATTATTGATTTTAAATGTGCTAAATCTGCTGCTTTGACTGTTTTAGGTTCAGAAACAGTAAGTTGGTATACTTTATTAGTTACTTTAGATACAATATAATCGGTTACAAATTGTTGTTCTTCAATTTCTTTAGTTTCCCATAAAACATTTTCTGAATACAATTGTGTTCCTGCTAAAGCCACTGTTTCAAACTGATTAGCATTTATTTTAACCAATTGCTCAGGCGTTGCTCCCATCCATAAACCTATTTCTGGATGATAAAATAAATAACGAAAAGCATTATCATACGAAACTATAAGGTTTTGAAATGTTTCTAGAATGGCAATTTTTTGCTCTAAAACAATTTTTCGAGATAAAACCACTTTATCAAATTCACCCTGATGAATAGCCGAAACTCCTTTGGTAACTAAACTTTCAAAGGATTCTTTTTGATTTCTTTCTGAAGTGAATTTTTCAGCTGGTTTCTTTTCAAAATTTTCAAGATTCCCTTTTAAAAAAAGGTTTCCTTCAAACGGAATTACTATTTTAATCCCATCATTAAAAGGCATAAATACAAATCCAGATTGATCGGAAAAAGTAACAATTTCATCGGTTTCTTGTACAAGTAAATTCCAAATGGTTTCATTTGGTTTTACATAACAAACAAACGGATTTTTATTTGCTATAAGCTGTGTTATTTCTTCAAAAACTTTCATTATTGTCTTCTAGATAAGACCATATTCGTTAATTTACATAATGAAATTAACTTTCCTTGTTCATCTACAATTCGTATTTCCCACAAATGAATGCTTGCTCCTTTATGAATGATTTTTGCTGTAGCTGTAACCATTCCTTCACGCTTACTTTTCAAATGATTGGCCGAAATTTCAATACCTCGAACTTCTTGTTTTTCTGGATTTACAAACATTAATGAAGCAGCACTTCCTACACTTTCTGCTAATGCTACTGTTGCTCCTCCGTGCAATAATCCCATAGGTTGATGTACTCGAGGATTTACAGGCATTGTAGCAGTTAAAAAATCTTCTCCTGCATCTGTATATACAATATCTAAAGTATTCATTAAAGTATTTTTGCTCCAATCATTACACAACTGTAGCATTTTTTCTCTATCAAACATCATTATTTTATTTTTTGTAAAATTAAGCATTCCGAATAGAATATTTTATGTTATTTAACGTTTTATAAATATTTGTACGTAACTAAAATTGACTAGAACAAAATAATTACCACATAGAAACATAGTCCTAAAATTGAATTTAAAGGCGTTCAAACTTTACATTAGGAAACATAGCGCTATGTAATTCAATATTTGAACTAAAATGAACTCAGTTAAAAAGGTTATCTATGTTTCTCTGTGGTTAAAACGAAAAGTTTATTTTCAAAAATTTAAATTAATAATTACATTTACAAAAATTACTATATACATGCGTCGTTTATTACTTTTATTATTAATAGGAATTGCTGTTTCAATAACATCTTGTAGAAATGATTTAGATTTTGAATCTAACACAGGAAGTTTGCGTTTTTCAAAAGACACGGTCTATTTAGATACTGTCTTTACAAACATAGGTTCTAGTACTTATACTTTAAAAGTGTACAATAAAAGCGATAAAAATATAGCTATACCAACACTACGATTAGCGAATGGAGTAAATTCAAAGTACCGATTAATGGTAGATGGAATGGCTGGGCAAGAATTTGAAAATGTAGAAATGCTTGCGAAAGATAGTATGTATATTTTTATATCGGTTACAGCCGATGTAGCAGATGCAAATCCAACTGATTTTTTATATACCGATCAAATTTTATTTGGAGACGGAATGAATCAACAAAAAGTAGAATTGGTAACTTTAATTCAAGATGCTGTTTTCTTATACCCGCAACGTTTTGGCGATGGAACAACCGAAACTTTACCTATTGGAGATGATGAAATTTACGGTTTTTTCTTAGATGAAGCAGATGCAACTAATGGAAACGAATTGCATTGGACCAACACAAAACCTTATGTCATTTATGGTTATGCTGCAGTACCTTCAAACAAAACACTTGTTGTTGATGCTGGTGCAAGAGTTCATTTTCATGCAGAATCGGGTTTAATAGTAGCTAATAATGCTTCTCTTCATATAGAAGGAGACAATTCAACTACCGATGCATTAGAAAATGAAGTAATTTTTGAAGGCGACCGTTTAGAGCCTGATTTTTCTGATGTTCCTGGACAATGGGGAACCATTTGGCTTACACAAGGAAGTACAGACAATCAAATAAAAAATTTAACGATAAAAAATGCTACTGTTGGTTTTCTAGTTTCAGGAAACGATGGCACATCTACTCCAACATTAAATTTAGATAACACTCAAATTTATAATTCTGCAAATGTTGGAATTTTAGCACGTACAGGTAATATTGCAGGAAGAAATGTAGTGATAAATAATTGCGGTCAAGCTTCTTTTTCAGGAAGTTATGGAGGAAGTTATGAATTTACGCATTGTACCTTTGCAAATTATTGGACAAGTTCTACCCAAACTTGTATTACATTAGATGATTACATTAGAACCGAAACAGGTGATTTAATAGAACCATTAGTAAAAGCCGATTTTAAAAATTGTATCATTTATGGTTCTTCAAATTTTAGTCTTTCGTTAATAAAAAAAGGGACAACTTTTAATTATGATTTTGATCATTGCCTTATTAAGTTTGCCGATTATAGTAATCAGTTTGTAAATAATACTTTATATCAATTTTCTGTTAACCCTAGATATGCAAACTGCTTAATTGCAACCAATACAACTATTAACAAGCCTTTTTTTAGAGATCCCCAAAATAATGATTTAATCATTGGAGAAGATTCGGCAGCTAAAGGAACTGCAAACAATTCCTACTCTAATTTTAATGATATTTTAAATCAATCCAGAACTAATCCATCAGATATTGGTGCTTACAATTGGACAACTTTTGACTAATCAATTAAACTATACAATTATGAAAAATCTCTCTTTATCTCTTTTAATTATTGGTTTAACATTCGTTTCTTGTAAAAAAGAAGAAGCACAAAAACCAGAAGAAAACACCTCGAAAGAAGAAATTACAGCGGAAGCTAAACCCGATTCTGCGACCGTTGCTAAAGCTTGGACAGACTATGCTACTCCATCAAAAGGGCATGAAATGTTAGCTAAAGATACAGGAACTTGGGATGCCGAACTAACTTTTTGGTCACCTGATAATCCACAGGAAATGAAATCAACTGCTACTGTAACCTATAAAATGATTATGGGCGGAAGATATCAAGAAGGAACATATTCTGGTGATATGTTCGGAATGCCATTTGAAGGAAGAGGAATGGTTGCCTATGATAATGCAACCGAAGAATTTGTATCCACTTGGATTGACAATATGGGAACTGGAATGATGGTAACCAAAGGAAAATATGATGAAGCTACAAAAACATCTACATTTTATGGCGAAATGGTAGATCCAGTAACCAAAAAAGCTAAAAAAATAAAAGAAGTTATTACCTACATTGACGATAACAACCAAAAAATGGAAATGTTTGATGTTTCTGAAGATGGCAAAGAATTCAAGTCGATGCAAGTAGTTTCGAAACGTAAAATGTAGTTATCAACAAATAAATATTAAGCTGTTCAAAAAAGAACAGCTTTTTTTGTTTTTATACACTCTTAAAACTTTGAACTTCTAACTTTTTAGAATAAATTTGCACTTTCAAACAACAACACAAAACGTACAGACAAGTCATGACTTGTCTCTAAAAACACAACTAAAATGATTCATTTCTTCGGAAACCAATCCAACACGGTTTTTGCAGTTCAAACGCAAAACGAACTATCGACAGAAGACATCAACAAATTAAATTGGCTTTTTGGCAACGCACATAAAATAGAAAAATCCGTATTGTCGGATTTTTTTGTTGGACCACGTGCCGCTATGGTTACACCTTGGAGTACCAATGCAGTAGAAATTACTCAAAACATGGGAATTTCGGGCATCATTCGTATTGAGGAATTTGAAAAAGTAGCTGCCGATTTTAATGATTTCGACCCAATGCTTTCGCAAAAGTATACCGAATTAAATCAAGACATTTATACTATTAATATCAAGCCAGAACCTATTTTGGATATCGAAGATATTGACGGATATAACAAGTCAGAAGGTTTAGCATTAAGTCCTGAAGAAGTGGACTATTTGAATAACCTTTCTACAAAATTAGGAAGAAAATTAACGGATTCTGAGATTTTTGCTTTCTCACAAGCGAATTCAGAACACTGCCGTCACAAAATTTTCAACGGAACTTTTGTGATTGATGGCGAAGAAAAACCAACTTCTTTATTCAAATTAATTAAAAAAACATCGGAAACCAATCCAAACGATATAGTTTCGGCTTATAAAGATAACGTAGCTTTTGTAAAAGGTCCGAAAGTAACCCAATTTGCTCCTAAAAGGGCAGATAAACCTGATTTTTATGAAGAAAAAGAATTTGAATCAGTTCTTTCATTAAAAGCAGAAACACATAACTTCCCAACAACAGTGGAACCATTCAATGGAGCTGCAACGGGTTCTGGTGGTGAAATTCGTGACCGTTTAGCAGGAGGACAAGGTTCGTTACCATTAGCAGGAACAGCGGTTTATATGACTTCTTATTCTCGCCTTAATGATGAACGTCCATGGGAAAACGGAATGGCTGAAAGACCTTGGTTATACCAAACGCCAATGGATATTTTGATTAAAGCATCAAACGGAGCTTCTGATTTTGGAAATAAATTTGGACAACCTTTAATCACGGGTTCTATTTTAACGTTCGAGCACGAACACTTCGACAAGCTCAGTGGGACAAGTAGAAAGTTAGGTTACGATAAAGTGATCATGCAAGCAGGTGGAATTGGTTACGGGAAATTAGATCAAGCCATTAAAAAGAAACCTACGGCTGGCGATAAAATCGTTATTTTAGGTGGAGAAAATTATAGAATTGGAATGGGTGGTGCTGCAGTTTCTTCTGCAGATACTGGTGCTTTTGGTTCAGGAATTGAATTAAATGCTATCCAACGTTCTAATCCAGAAATGCAAAAACGTGCTGCCAACGCTATTCGTGGTTTGGTTGAAAGCGATAACAATCCAATCGTTTCAATTCATGATCATGGTGCTGGTGGACATTTGAATTGTTTATCGGAATTAGTAGAAGAAACTGGTGGATTAATCGATTTAGACAAATTACCGGTTGGTGACCCAACGCTTTCGGCTAAAGAAATCATCGGAAACGAATCGCAAGAAAGAATGGGATTAGTGATTGGTGAAAAAGACATCGAAACTTTACAAAGAATTGCTGACAGAGAGCGTTCTCCAATGTATCAAGTGGGTGATGTAACAAACGACCATAGATTTACCTTTGAATCAAAATCTACGGGTGAAAAACCAATGGATTATGATTTAGAAGATTTCTTCGGAAGTTCGCCAAAAACAATCATGACGGATAAAACCGTTGCAACAAATTATTCAGATTTAGAATATTCAAAAGAAAATATAGCAAGCTATTTAAGTCAAGTTTTACAATTAGAAGCAGTAGCTTGTAAAGATTGGTTAACCAATAAAGTGGACCGTTGTGTAGGCGGACGTGTAGCAAAACAACAATGCGTGGGTCCATTACAATTGCCTTTGAACAATGTTGGTGTAATGGCATTGGATTTTAAAGGAAAAGAAGGAATTGCAACTTCGATTGGGCACTCACCTATTTCGGCTTTAGTAAATCCGGTTGCGGGTTCAAGAACTGCGATTGGTGAAGCTTTATCAAATTTAGTTTGGGCACCTTTAAAAGAAGGAATGAAATCGGTTTCATTATCAGCTAACTGGATGTGGGCTTGTAAAAATGAAGGCGAAGACGCTCGTTTATATGAAGCTGTTCAAGGTTGTTCTGATTTTGCTATTGAATTGGGAATCAATATTCCAACAGGAAAAGATTCGCTTTCGATGAAACAAAAATATCCAAATGACGAAGTAATCGCACCAGGAACGGTTATTATTTCAGCTGCTGGAAATTGTTCGAACATTACTAAAGTTGTAGAACCAGTTTTACAAAGAAATGGCGGAAACATTTACTACATTAACTTATCGCAAGATAGTTTCAAATTAGGTGGAAGTTCATTCGCGCAAGTATTAAATAAAATTGGAAATGATGTTCCAACAATTCAAAATTCGGAATTCTTCAAAAAAGCGTTCAACGTTTTACAAGATTTAATCAAAGACAGAAAAATTAAAGCTGGACACGACATTGGAAGCGGTGGTTTAATCACTACATTATTAGAAATGTGTTTTAGCCCCCTAACCCCCGAAGGGGGAATTCCTCACTTTGAGGAAACTGGGATGACGTTAAATTTTGATTGCTTTGAAGAAAAAGATTTAGTTAAAATATTGTTTTCAGAAAATATTGGAGTTGTTGTACAACCAGCTAATAATGAGGAATTTGAAAAACAATTAACCCAAAAACAAGTTGAATTTTTCAATTTAGGTACAGTCACAACTAATGGAAATTTAGAAATTATTTCTGAAGCTTCAGTATTAAATTTAGATGTAGTTTCCCTACGTGATACTTGGTTTAAAACATCGTTCTTATTAGATTCGAAACAATCTAAAAACGGAATGGCTCAGGAACGTTTTGACAATTATAAAAACCAAAAATTACAATTCACGTTCCCATCGCATTTTACTGGTAAATTACCATTGATTTCGAGTGGAGTCGAAAAGCCAAAAGCCGCTATTATTCGCGAAAAAGGAAGTAATTCAGAACGTGAAATGGCAAACGCTATGTTCTTGGCAGGATTTGATGTAAAAGACGTACACATGACCGATTTAATTTCGGGAAGAGAAACATTAGAAGACATTCAATTCATTGGAGCTGTTGGAGGATTCTCGAATTCAGATGTTTTAGGTTCGGCTAAAGGTTGGGCTGGAGCATTTTTATACAACGAAAAAGCCAATACGGCACTGAAAAACTTCTATAAACGCGAAGACACACTTTCGGTTGGAATTTGTAATGGTTGTCAGTTGTTAATGGAATTAGAATTGATCAATCCAGAACATGAAGTTCACGGAAAAATGCATCACAATACTTCAAACAAGCACGAAAGTGGTTTTACTTCGGTAACCGTTCAGAAAAATAATTCGGTGATGTTATCAACGTTAGAAGGAACTACTTTAGGGGTTTGGATTTCACACGGAGAAGGAAAATTCAAATTACCATATTCGGAAGAGAAATATAACATTGTAGCAAAATATGCGTACGAAGGTTATCCAGCAAATCCAAATGGTTCTGATTTCAATACTGCTATGATGTGTGATACTACTGGAAGACATTTAGTAATGATGCCACACATTGAGCGTTCGACTTTCCCTTGGAACTGGGCACATTATCCAGAAAGAGGTCAAAAAGACGAAGTTTCACCTTGGTTAGAAGCTTTTGTGAATGCTAGAAAATGGATTGAAAATAAGAAATAATTTACCTAAACTTTATAAAAAAGCATCTTTTAATTAAGGTGCTTTTTTTGTACTATTGTGTCAAAATAAAAGAATATGTGGTTTGTCATTCTAAGTGTAATTTGTAGTGTAACTGTTGGGATATTTTTAAAAGTAGCCAAACGATTTCAATTGAATATATTTCAAATTATTACGTTTAATTATTTTTCAGCTTTACTTCTCACCTATTTAACTTACCAACCCGAATTAACTTTCCAAGAAAAAACAATTCCTTATTCGCTTTTTATTGGTTTAGCCATTTTACTACCTATTGTATTTTTAATTCAAGCGAAATCTATTAAAGAAGTAGGAATCGTAAAAACTGATATTGCACAACGTTTATCATTATTTATTCCGTTAATTGCTTCCTACTTTCTATTTAATGAAACGTTTAGCCAAATTAAAATTATTGGATTTATAATCGGATTTTCAGCGATTTTTTTCACCTTGAATAAAAAATCAGAAAACAAATCAGATAATTGGGTTTATCCAATATTGGTTTTATTGGGATTTGGAATCATAGATATTTTATTTAAAAAAGTAGCAGTTTTTAAAGAATTTAGTTTTACAACTTCGTTGTTCATCATTTTTTGTGGGGCTTTTTTATTTTCGATTTTATTTCTAATTGGAAAGATACTTGTTCAAAAAGAAAAAATAGAATTCAAAAATATACTTTGGGGATTGGCTTTAGGGATTTTAAATTTTGGAAATATTTTGTTTTACTTAAAAGCTCACAGAGCTTTATCAGAAAATCCATCCACTGTTTTTGCTGGTATGAATATGGGAGTAATTATTTTAGGTAGTATTGCTGGGATTTTAATTTTTAAAGAAAAAATAACAAAATGGAACTACTTTGGTATCTTTTTAGCAATGGTTTCAATAATTTTTATTACACTTTCACAAATAATGTAGAAATTAGTAGGCAAGCATACTATTTTGTTTTTGTTAAAATTATAATCTAAAGATTATCAACTATATAAAAAATTGTATTATTAATTTTATTTTTATAATTTGCATAAAATAATAATTGCGAATTATGAACAATATCACACGCTTATTTGACTTTCCTTACTACCAATTAGAAAAGTATAATTTAAAAGATGCTCTAGTAACTAAATATGGAAATGAATGGGTAAAAACTTCTACCCAAGAATATTTAGACAAAGCCAATGCGATTTCAAGAGGTCTACTTCGATTAGGCGTAAATAAAAATGATAAAATAGCAATCATTTCGTCTAATAATAGAACTGAATGGCATATTACAGATATTGGTGTATTACAAACTGGTGCTCAAACCGTTCCAATGTATCCAACAATTTCTGCCGAAGATTACGAATACATTTTAAACCATTCAGAATCACAATACGTTTTTGTTTCTGACCTTGAAGTTTATGAGAAATTACAAAGCATTAAATCTAATGTACCATTATTAAAAGAAGTGTATTGTTATAATGATATTGTAGGTTGTAAAAGTTGGAAAGAAGTTTTAGAATTAGGTGCAAATACTGACAATCAAGACGTCGTTGAAGACCGAAAAAATAATGTATTAACAACAGATTTAGCAACAATCATTTATACCTCTGGAACTACAGGAAGACCAAAAGGTGTAATGCTTAGTCATCAAAACATTGTTTCCGATGTTTTAATGAGTGCTCCAAGAGTACCTTTAAGAGCAGGAAGTACAAGAGCTTTGAGCTTCTTACCTATTTGTCATATCTTCGAAAGAATGTTGACGTACTTATACCAATATTATGGTATCTCTATTTACTTCGCCGAAAGTATTGAGAAGATTTCTGATAACTTAAAAGAGGTAAAACCACACGTTATGTCAGTAGTTCCTCGTTTATTAGAAAAAGTATACGATAAAATTTATGCTAAAGGAGCAGATTTAACTGGTATTAAAAAAGCACTTTTCTTCTGGGCATTAAATTTAGGAATGGAATACAAACCTTACAAACAAAATGGTGCTTTTTATGAATTTAAACTTAAAATTGCCCGAAAATTAATTTTTTCAAAATGGCAAGAAGGTTTAGGTGGCGAATTAGAATTACTAGTTTCAGGAAGTGCTGCATTACAATCTCGCTTAACAAAAGTTTTCTGCGCTGCTAATATTCCTGTTATGGAAGGTTATGGATTAACAGAAACTTCTCCTGTAATCTCTGTAAACGATATGAGAAATGGAGGTTTTAGAGTAGGTTCAGTTGGTAAAGTATTAGACGGAGTTGAAGTTAAAATTGCAGAAGACGGTGAAATCTTGTGTAAAGGTCCAAACGTAATGATTGGATATTACAAAGACGAAACACAAACTAGCGAAGTTTTAAAAGACGGTTATTTCCATACAGGTGATATTGGTGAAATTGATGCTGATGGTTTCTTAAAAATTACCGACCGTAAAAAAGAAATGTTCAAAACTTCAGGTGGTAAATATGTGGCTCCTCAAGTTTTAGAAAATACTTTCAAACAGTCGCGTTTTATTGAACAAATAATGGTAATTGGTGACGGAGAAAAAATGCCAGCAGCATTTATTCAGCCAAATTTTGAATTTGTTAGAGAATGGGCGCATCGTCATCACAATTTAAATGTTGGTGCTACCAATGAAGAGTTATGTACTAACCAAATGGTAATTAACCGAATTCAAGAAGAAATTGACCATTGTAACGAAAAATTTGGTAATTGGGAAAAAGTTAAACGTTTTGAACTTACACCAGATGTTTGGTCAATTGTAGACGGACATCTTACTCCTACCATGAAATTGAAACGTAAAATTATTAAAGAAAAATATGCTGTTTTATATCAAAAAATTTATGGATAAAAATTATAAAGCCCACAAATTGTGGGCTTTATTTTATTAAAATGTTAAATTTTATAAAAAACACAAAAAATACTATGCATGCATAGTATTTTTTTTTTATATTTGAAAAAGTTTAGATAGTAATTCTATGAAAGATAAAACAATAGATTATATACTTAGAGCAACTTGGCAAGCTGTTGCCAGAATGTATAATGAAGAGGCATCAAAGTACAGTGCAACAATGGCTACAGGATTTGCGCTTTTAAGTATAGATAAAGATAAAGGATCTCCTTCTACTACACTTGGCCCTAAAATGGGAATGGAAGCAACTAGTTTAACCAGAACATTAAAATCAATGGAAGAACGAGGATTAATTACTCGCAAAAAAAATCCAACAGATGGACGTGGTGTAATTATTCAGTTAACTAAAGATGGAAAAGAAAAAAGAGAACTATCTAAAGATACCGTATTACGATTTAATGAAGCTGTAAAACAACATATTAGTGAAGAAAAATTAAAACATTTTATGGAAGTAGCTGAAATTATAAACGAATTAATTGCTGATAAAAAAATCTATAACGATAAATAATCAACCTATATACAATGAAACGAAATATTAAAAAAGTTGCTGTTATTGGTTCCGGAATTATGGGAAGTGGCATTGCTTGTCATTTTGCCAATATTGGTGTTGAAGTCTTATTATTAGACATTGCTCCAAACGAACTAACCGATGCAGAACAGAAAAAAGGATTGACATTAGAAAGTAAAGCTGTTAGAAACCGATTAGTTAATGATCATTTAGCTAATGCTTTAAAATCGAAGCCCTCTCCTATTTATCATCAAAGTTTTGCCAACAGAATTTCTACTGGTAATACTACAGACGATATGGCAAAAATTGCAACTGCAGATTGGATTATTGAAGTAGTTGTAGAAAGACTTGATATTAAAAAGTTGGTTTTTGAACAAGTTGAAAAATACAGAAAACCAGGAACTTTAGTAACATCAAATACATCTGGAATTCCAATTCACTTTATGAGCGAAGGAAGAAGCGAAGATTTTCAACAACATTTCTGTGGAACACACTTTTTTAATCCTGCACGATACTTAAAATTATTTGAAATCATTCCTGGTCCAAAAACATCTAATGAAGTATTAGATTTCTTGAATGGTTATGGTGAAAAATTCTTAGGAAAAACGTCTGTTGTTGCTAAAGATACTCCAGCTTTTATTGGAAATAGAATTGGAATCTTCGGAATTCAAAGTTTATTTCATCAAGTAAAAGAAATGGGATTAACGGTTGAAGAAGTGGATAAATTAACTGGTCCTGTTATTGGTCGTCCAAAATCAGCTACTTTTAGAACGGTTGATGTGGTTGGTTTAGATACTTTAGTTCACGTAGCTAATGGAATTTATGAAAATTGTCCTAACGACGAAGCACATGAATTATTCAAACTTCCTGAATTTG
Organism: Flavobacterium sp. LMO6; assembly: GCF_009495795.1. Classification (NCBI taxonomy): domain Bacteria; kingdom Pseudomonadati; phylum Bacteroidota; class Flavobacteriia; order Flavobacteriales; family Flavobacteriaceae; genus Flavobacterium; species Flavobacterium sp. LMO6. Next base: position 138,849 of record NZ_WIBH01000005.1, read on the forward strand.
TAAACAAAATGATGGAAAACAAATGGTTAGGAAGCAAAACAGGACAAGGTTTCTACAAAAAAGAAGGAAGAGACATTCTAACGTTAGATTTAGATACATTAGAATACAGAGCGAATAAAAAAGCTTCTTTCGCTACTTTAGAATTAACCAAAACGATTGAAAAACCAATCGATAGATTCAAAGTTTTAGTGACTGGAAAAGACAAAGCAGGAGATTTCTATAGAAAAAACTTCGCTTCTATGTTCCAATATTGTTCAAACAGAATTCCTGAAATCACAGACGCTTTCTACAAAATCGACGATGCTATGAAAGCTGGATTTGGTTGGGAAAATGGTCCATTCGAAATTTGGGATGCCATAGGAGTTGAAAAAGGAATTGAATTAATGAAAGCGAAAGGGTATCAACCTGCTTCTTGGGTAACCGATATGTTAGCTTCAGGAAACACTTCTTTCTATTCAATTAAAGATGGTGCAACGCACTTCTACTCTATCGCTAATAAAAAAGTAGAGAAAATTCCAGGTCAAGATGCTTTTATTATCTTAAATAATATTCGCGAAAGCAAAAAAATATGGAACAACAGCGATGCAATCATTACCGATTTAGGTGATGGAATCATCAATTTAGAATTTACATCTAAAATGAATTCTATTGGCGCTGGTGTTTTACAAGGAATCAATAAAGCTATTGACATTGCTGAAAAAGAGTACAATGGATTAGTTATTGGAAATCAAGGTGCAAATTTCTCTGTTGGAGCTAATTTAGGAATGATTTTCATGATGGCAGTCGAACAAGAATATGACGAACTAAACATGGCTATCAAAATGTTCCAAGACACGATGATGCGTTGTCGTTATTCAGCTATTCCAGTTATTGCAGCTCCTCACGGAATGACTTTAGGTGGTGGTTGCGAATTAACTATGCACGCTGATAGAGCGGTTGCTGCTGCAGAAACGTACATAGGATTAGTAGAATTTGGTGTTGGAGTAATTCCTGGTGGTGGTGGATCTAAAGAAATGGCTTTGAGAGCTTCTGATTTATTCCGTAAAAATGATGTTGAATTAAACGTCTTACAAGAATATTTCTTAACTGTTGGTATGGCAAAAGTAGCTACTTCGGCTTACGAAGGATTTGATACCGGAGTTTTACAAAAAGGAAGAGATATCGTAGTAGTAAACAAAGACCGTCAAATTGCAACCGCTAAACAAGTGGCTTTACAAATGGCAGAACAAGGGTATACCCAACCTGTGAGAAGAAAAGATATTAAAGTATTAGGGAAACAAGCTTTAGGTATGTTCTTAGTTGGAACGGACCAAATGGAAGCGGGTAAATACATTTCTGAACACGATAAAAAAATTGCAAACAAACTAGCTTATGTAATGGCTGGTGGCGATTTATCAGAAGCAACTTTAGTTTCTGAACAATATTTATTGGATTTAGAAAGAGAAGCATTTTTATCATTAACTGGAGAAAGAAAATCTTTAGAAAGAATTCAGTACATGTTAACCAAAGGGAAACCGTTAAGAAATTAGTATAAAGTAATAAGAATTAAGTATTAAGACCTATGCATAATTTTGAAAAATTAAAGATTTGGCAAAAAGCAATGGACGTAGCTGTTGAAGTTTACAAAGTTTCACTTTTACTTCCTGTTGATGAAAAATTCAATCTAATTCATCAAATTAAGAAATGTGCCGTTTCTATTCCTTCAAATATTGCAGAAGGTTCTGGAAGAAATTCAAATAAAGAGTTTATTCAATTTTTAGGAATTGCAAATGGCTCTACATTTGAACTCATAACGCAATTAATATTAGCAAAACGATTAAGTTTAGTTAGTGAAGAAATAATTCAGCCAATCATAAATCAATTAGTTGAAATTAGTAACATGAGTTTTTCTTTTCAAAAATCTCTTAAAGAAAATTAATATAACGATTGGTAAGTCTTAATACTTAATACTCCAATCTTAATACAAATAAATATGAAAACAGCATACATAGTAAAAGCATATAGAACAGCAGTTGGAAAAGCACCAAAAGGAGTTTTTCGCTTTAAAAGACCTGACGAATTAGCAGCAGAAACCATCGAACACATGATGAAAGAGCTTCCTAATTTTGATAAAACTCGTATTGATGATGTTATGGTAGGAAATGCCATGCCTGAAGCAGAACAAGGTTTAAACGTTGGTAGATTAATTTCATTAATGGGATTAAAAATTGAAGATGTTCCAGGTGTAACAGTAAATAGATATTGTGCGTCAGGAATTGAAACTATCGGAATGGCAACAGCTAAAATTCAATCAGGAATGGCGGATTGTATCATTGCAGGTGGTGCCGAAAGTATGAGTTATATTCCAATGGGAGGCTACAAACCAACACCAGATTATAAAGCTGCAGCTGCAGGTCACGAAGATTATTATTGGGGAATGGGATTAACTGCTGAGGCGGTTGCAAAACAATTCAACGTTTCTCGTGAAGATCAAGATGAGTTTGCATATCATTCACACATGAAGGCTTTAAAAGCACAAGCAGAAGGTAAATTCGATAAACAAATAGTTCCTATTACTATAGAAGAAACTTTTATTAACGAAAACGGCAAAAAAGAAACGCGTTCTTATGTAGTAAATAAAGATGAAGGTCCAAGAGCAGGAACTTCTGTTGCAGCTTTAGCAGGTTTAAGACCCGTATTTGCTGCTGACGGAAGTGTAACTGCAGGAAACTCATCTCAAATGAGTGATGGAGCCGCTTTCGTATTAGTAATGAGCGAAGAAATGGTAAAAGAATTAAACCTTGAACCTATTGCTCGATTAGTAAACTTTGCTTCTGCAGGTGTAGAACCAAGAATCATGGGAATCGGTCCGGTAAAAGCAATTCCAAAAGCATTAAAACAAGCAGGTTTGAAACAATCTGATATTGATTTAATTGAATTAAACGAAGCTTTTGCTTCTCAATCGTTAGCTGTTGTTAGAGAATTAGGCTTAAATCCTGATATCGTAAACGTAAATGGTGGAGCTATCGCTTTAGGCCACCCACTAGGATGTACAGGTGCAAAACTTTCTGTTCAATTGTTTGACGAAATGCGATTAAGAGGAAGTAAATATGGAATTGTTTCTATGTGTGTGGGAACTGGACAAGGAACAGCAGGAATTTATGAATTTTTGAAGTAAAAACCCCTAACCACCAAAAAGGGAATATGGATTGTGGTTATACTTTGTACTGAAATACTATAAATAAAATATATTGTAAAATTTAAACCCTATTGACCCCTAATAGGTTCCCCTTTGGGGGATAGGGGGCTAATTATGTCAGATATCATTAGAGGAGGTCAATTCCTTGTTAAAGAAACAAAATGCGAAGACATCTTCACACCAGAAGACTTCAACGAAGAACAAGTTATGATGCGTGATTCGGTTATCGAATTCGTAGACAAAGAGATTTGGCCATATAAAGAACGCTTCGAAAAGAAAGATTACGCATTAACTGAAGACATCATGCGTAAAGCAGGTGAATTAGGTTACTTAAGCGTTGCAGTTCCTGCAGCTTATGGCGGAATGGAAATGGGATTTGTAAATACTGTTTTAGTGTGTGATTATATTTCAGGAGCAACTGGTTCATTTTCAACTGCTTTTGGAGCGCATACAGGAATTGGTACTATGCCTATTACTTTATACGGAACGGAAGAACAAAAACAAAAATATGTACCAAAATTAGCTTCTGGCGAATGGTTTGGAGCTTACTGTTTAACAGAACCTGGAGCTGGTTCTGACGCAAACTCTGGAAAAACAAAAGCAGTTCTTTCAGACGATGGAACACATTATAAAATTACTGGTGGAAAAATGTGGATTTCAAATGCTGGTTTTTGTAATTTAATGATTGTTTTCGCTCGTATTGAAGACGATAAAAATATTACCGGTTTCATCGTTGAAAATGATCCTTCAAACGGAATTTCAATGGGTGACGAAGAGCACAAATTAGGAATTCGCTCCTCTTCTACTCGTCAGGTTTTCTTTAACGAAACTAAAGTTCCAGTAGAAAATATGTTGGCAGGTCGTGGCGAAGGCTTTAAAATTGCGATGAATGCTTTAAACGTTGGCCGTATTAAATTAGCAGCTGCTTGTTTAGAAGCACAACGTAGAACCATTACTGGAGCTGTAAATTATGCTAACGAAAGAGTTCAGTTTAAAACACCTATTTCAAGTTTTGGAGCTATCCAAGCAAAAATTGCTGAAATGGCAACGAATGCTTATGCTGGTGAAAGTGCAACTTATAGAGCTGCATCAGATATTGAAAACAGAATTAATATCAGAATAAACGAAGGAAACTCACATCAAGATGCTGAATTAAAAGGAGTTGAAGAATTCGCAATCGAATGTTCAATCTTAAAAGTAGCGGTTTCTGAAGACGTTCAAGCGTGTACAGATGAGGGAATTCAAATTTTTGGTGGAATGGGATTCTCAGAAGATGCTCCAATGGAAAGTGCTTGGAGAGATGCTCGTATCGCGAGAATTTACGAAGGAACTAACGAAATCAACAGAATGTTATCAGTTGGTATGTTAGTAAAAAAAGCAATGAAAGGTCACGTTGATTTATTAGGTCCAGCAATGGCTGTGGCAGAAGAATTAATGGGAATTCCATCTTTCGATATTCCTGATTATACAGAGTTATTTGCTGAAGAAAAAGAAATGATTGCCAAATTGAAAAAAGTATTCCTAATGGTTGCTGGGGCTGCAGTTCAAAAATACGGAGCAGAATTAGAATCACACCAACAATTATTAATGGCCGCTTCTGACATCTTAATCGAAATCTATATGGCTGAAAGTACTATTCTTAGAACAGAGAAATTAGCTAAAAAAGAAGGCGAAGACAAAGTTCAAGAACAAATTGCTATGGCAAAATTATACTTATATCATGCTGTAGATATCGTAAACCAAAAAGGAAAAGAAGGAATTGTTTCTTTTGCTGATGGCGACGAACAACGTATGATGTTAATGGGTTTAAAACGTTTTACAAAATATACGAATATGCCAAATGTAATTGGTCTTCGTGAAAAAATTGCTGCAAAAATTATTAGCGAAAATAAATACGCTTTTTAATACAGCAATTAATTGGTTTAGTTTGTTTAAAAAAACCATTCGCGTTGCGAATGGTTTTTTTTAAAATAAAAATTAATAAAAAAAGAACAAAGAAGCTGTTCATTACCCCTATTTATTTTTGTGTTTTCAAATAGCCAATTGATTTAGAACAATTATGAAACAAAAAAATAGTTGATTGATTTCTATTTTAAGTAATATAAAATATTAAATCAAATATTATACATTTGGAAAATACTGAATATCATACACATAATATTATAAATTCAAATTTATTATTATTTTTTACAAATTGAGTTTGCAAATTAGACATTAATTCCTATATTTGCACCCGCATTAAGGCCTCGTGGCGCAACTGAATAGCGCATCTGATTACGGCTCAGAAGGTTACTGGTTTGAATCCAGTCGAGGTCACAAAAAAACAAAGCGTTCAATTAACTGAACGCTTTTTTTATACCTTAACTCTTTGTAAAAAAGCCTCGAAAATGGATAACTCAATTGAACATCGCGTAAGATTAGTTGAAACATTGTTTCAAAATCTTGAGGTGGAAATTATAGAGTTCCAAAAAGAAACTAAATTAGGTTGTATTGCAGGTTGTGGAAAATGTTGCTCAACACCAGAAATTGACGCTTCACCTTTAGAGTTTTTGCCTTGGGCTTTTCATATTTTTTTAAACGGTCAAGCCGAAGAAACACTTCTAGAATTAGAACAGAACACAACTGATACTTGTTTTTTATATCGCCCAAAATCATTGGCAGAATTTACATCAGGAAATTGTAGTACATACCAATATCGTGGTTTAATTTGTAGACTTTTTGGTTTTGGTGCCACAACAGATAAATACGGAAAATTACGAATTGCTACTTGCAATATTATCAAAGAAGGCCAAGCTGTACATTTTGAAAACGCTACAATTGCAATAAATTCAAATCTATCTGTACCAATTTTTACAGAATATTACATGCAACTTTCTCAAATAGATTTTAAACTTGGAAATATTTTTCAACCTGTAAACAAAGCGATGAAAACGGCTTTAGAAGAAGTTTTGCAATATTATTCCTATCGTCCTTTTCCTGACAATTATAAGAAATTAACCTAATCAAATTGTATCAGTACGATTAACTGAACTATTAATCTATAATTCTAACAAACTTAGTTATTATAGTCTACCTTCGGTAAAAAATTATGACCATAGAGCAACGTGTTGTTTTGGTAGAAGAATTATTTCATAAATTAGACATAGAAATATCTGAATTCCAATCGCAAACCAAGTTAAGTTGTGTTTCTGGTTGTGGAAAATGCTGTAACCATCCCGAACTTGACGCATCTCCTTTAGAATTTTTACCATGGGCATTTCATCTTTTTTTAAATGGTGAAGCAGAAAAAGTATTGTTAACACTAAACAAATCATCTGAAAATCGTTGCTATATTTATAATCCGCTGTCATTGTTGGATAAAAATAAAGGAAATTGCAGTAGTTATCAATATAGAGGTTTAATTTGCCGTCTTTTTGGATTTGGTGCCAATACTGATAAATATGGTCAATTGCGATTAGCTACATGTAAAATCATAAAGGAAGGACAAACAGAGAAATACAATAAATCAACAGAATTAATCAATAAAGGTTTACCTGTTCCTATCTTTACAGATTACTACATGAATTTATCCCAAATCGATTTTCAATTGGGAAATGTAATTGTTCCAATAAATAAAGCGCTCAAGTTAGCCATTGAAGAAGTGTTACAATATTACGCGTATCGTCCAATGCCAAGCGGTCATTTTAATTGTGCTTAGTAAAGATATTTTTCACCTATTACTTTTCGTATCGAGATAAAACCAATTTGATTCAAATCAATTTCCGAACGTTTTACCCAAATCAATTCCTGAATTTCATCTTCAGCTTCAACACTAATAACATCTGAAGTTAATTCACACTCATAAAAAATATCCATTGTTCTATATGGCACATTTTTATACAAATAATTGTTTGGTGAAGTTGTGATATATTTTAAATCGTGGTTTGAAATTTCTATTCCTAATTCTTCATTAATTTCTCTACAAGCGGCTTCTTCTGCAGTTTCATTTGGGTCAATAAATCCGCCTGGTAAATCCCATTTTCCTTTGTCTGGGTCAACATTTCTTACTGTAAACAATACTTTATCTTCAAATGTAAAAACAATCGCTACAGCAGCAGCAATGTTGTGATAATAGGTAAAACCACAATCATCACACAAAAAACGACGGTTATCTGGAAACGTAAAATGAGTTGACGCACAACTTGGACAGAATTTGAAAAATGACATTTATTAGTGATTAGTGATTAGTGATTAGTGCAAATTTACTTTTTACTTTTTACTTTTTACTTTTTACTTTTTACTTTTTACTTTTTACTTTTCTTTATAACTATATTTGTCACATGAAGCATTTAGTTATCATAGGAGCCGTTTGGCCCGAACCTAATTCAACAGCAGCTGGAAGCAGAATGTTGCAACTAATTTCGTTGTTTCAAAAACAAAGTTATGAAATTACGTTTTTATGTTCGGCTTCAAAATCAGATTTTTCGTTTGATTTGAATCAGATTTCGGTTAAAACTAAAGTTATTCAGCTAAACGATAGTAGCTTTGATTCTGAAATTTCTGAGTTAAATCCGAATGTCGTACTATTTGACCGTTTTATGATGGAAGAACAATACGGTTGGCGTGTGATTGAAAATTGCCCGAATGTTTTACGAATTTTAGACACTGAAGATTTACATTTTTTACGAAAAGCCAGAGAAGTGGCATTCAAACAGCATCGGGAATTGGTTTTTGAAGATTATATTTCGGATGTTTTTAAGCGCGAAATGGCTTCGATTTATAGATGCGATTTGACCTTATTGATTTCGGAATACGAAATGCAATTGGCTACCGAAACCTTCAAAATTGATGCTTCCCTTTTGTATTACTTACCTTTTTTATCGGAAGAAATTAATACAGATATTCCAAAATTTGAAGAACGAAAACATTTTGTAAGTATTGGCAACTTTTTACACGAACCCAATTGGCAAACCGTTTTACAATTAAAACAACTTTGGAAAGCCGTTAAAAAACAACTTCCCGAAGCAGAACTTCATGTTTATGGTGCTTATGTTTCGGAAAAAGCAAAGCAATTGCACAACGAAAAAGAAGGTTTTTTAATTAAAGGAAGAGCCGAAAATGTTGCTGATGTGTATTCGAAAGCAAAAGTGTTATTAGCACCAATACCTTACGGAGCTGGTTTAAAAGGCAAATTATTTGAAGCCATGCAATTGGGATTACCTTCAATAACTACCAAAGTGGGAGCCGAAGCAATGAACGGGAATTTAGATTGGAACGGATTTATTTCAGAAAATGAAAATGATTTTGTAGAAAAAGCAATCGAATTGTATACTAATAAATCGCTTTGGGAAACCGCTCAAAAAAATGGTTATGAAATCATTGAAAAACGTTTCAAGAAAGAATTATTTGCAATTGATTTTATGAATAGAATTGAAGAACTTCAACAGAATTTAAAAACGAATAGAAATCAAAATTTCTTGGGACAAATTTTGCAACATCAAAGTTTACAAAGTACTAAATATATGAGCAAGTGGATTGAAGCGAAGAATAGTTGACAGTCTCAGTTTTCAGTCACAGCATATCACTGAACACTGAGACTGTGACTGCAAACTTTTACCCGTGTATCGTCTCTGATTTTCCGTAGCTTTCAATCACTTTTGCTTCAAATTCTAACCATTCTTCCCAACGCTTTTTAACGTCGTAACCTTCTTCGGCTAATTCGTGAGCAAATTGCAAGAAAGAAGTATAATGATTGGCTTCCGAAATCATTAATTCTCTATAAAAAACAGCTAATTCTTCGTCTTGGATATTATCTGAAAGTACTTTGAATCGTTCACAACTTCTGGCTTCAATCATAGCGGCAAATAACATGCGCTCTACAATTAAATGCTTGCGATTTCCGGGTTTCATGAATTTGAATAAATCGTTTACATAACTGTCTTTTCGTTCGCGACCTAACACCCAACCACGTGCTTTTATGATTTCATGCACTTGCTCAAAATGATCCATTTCTTCTTTTGCAATTTTTGTTAATTCTGTTGTTACTTCAGTAAATTCGGGCAACATATTAATTAACATAATCGCATTAGAGGAAGCTTTCAATTCGCACCACGCATGATCCGTTAGAATTTCTTCTAAATTTCCTTCAGCAATATTGGCCCATCTTGGGTCGGTTGGTAGTTTTAAACGAAACATTTGATAAATGATTTAGTTGTGCAAATTTAGGAAATAATACTTTTAAACGGATAATAAGTTTAAGGGCAAGTTCAAATTCAAAAATCAAGTACAAAAAGAGATGCTGAAATTAAAGATTCAACGTAATTAAACGAGTTCAGGATAACAAACGTTAAAGATAGTCTAATGTAAACTACGAAAAGTGAAACGTCCGAAGTTTCGGTCCGAAGCTTCGGACTCTGTATAACTCTCTCAAAACAATCCTTATCAAAAAACGCTCGGTGTATCTCTGTGTAAATTTTTCATTAGCCTTCGACTTCGCTCAGGGTGACAATCAAGTCAATACATTTCCAAAGATTTCTAAGCATTTAAATTTTAAAAATAATTTAAATTTCTAAAATCTGTGTTCCTAAAAATCCGTCACCATCAGCGCTCCGCCTAGGCGGACCCGTATCATCCGCGTGCCATCCTAAATTCCTAAACTAGAAATATCCCAATTCTTAGCAGTATTATACTGAATATGTCCGTTTTCAATTTCCAAAGGGCAATCGAAGTTATTAGTATACAAACCACCTGTTCCTAAGCCTTGTGGCATAGAATTATTTAAAGTAAAAGTAAATTGCGTAATTGCATTCAAACCGATATTACTTTCTAATGCAGAAGTAATCCACCAACCGATATGTAAACTTTCGGCAATAGAAATCCATTCTAAAGTTCCTTTGAAACCTCCGACTAAACTTGGTTTTAAAATGATGTATTGCGGTTGAATTTCTTCTAATAATTTTTGCTTATTTTCTATTCCAAAAACTCCAATTAATTCTTCGTCTAAAGCGATTGGAAAAGGCGTTTGTTGGCAAAGTAATTTCATTTCTTGAATTTGATTCGCTTTAATTGGTTGTTCTATACTATGCAATTCAAATTCATTTAATTGATTTAATTTACTTAAAGCTTCATTTGAAGTAAAAGCACCATTAGCATCAACACGAATTTCAATGGTTTTAGCATCAAAATTTTGACGAATGAACCTTAATAAACCTAATTCTTTTTCAAAATCAATTGCTCCAATTTTCAATTTTATACACGAAAATCCTTGTGATAATTTTTCTTCTATTTGGGTTTTCATGAATTGCTCCTCTCCCATCCAAACCAAACCGTTAATCAACATGTTCTTTTTACCATTCGTAAATTCCGAAGGAAATAAATCAAAAAGAGTTTCGGATTGCAACGACAAAAACGCCATTTCTACTCCAAATTGAATCGATGGAAATTCTATTAATTCATCCCACAATGTATTTTTTCCTAAATGAATATTTTGGCAAACCCATTGTAATTTTTCCTCATAATCTGGTCGGTCATCTATTGAAAGTGATCGTAAAATACCACACTCTCCTATTCCCGTTTTTCCGTTTTCTTCTAAAATTATAAACCAAGTTTCTTTCTCGGTCATCACGCCTCTCGAAGTGCCGCTTGGACGTTTGAAATTAAGGATGTATTTTTTGTAGGTTGCTTGCAAAATAAGGTTAAATGTTTAAAAGGTTACTAGTTTAAAAGCCTAGACCTATATTGTTATTCTAAAATTCTCAAAATTTTATTGAAATTATCTGTTGGTAGTCCGACTTGTTTCATGTTGTCAAAATCTTGTTTTGTAGCTTTTACCCAACTTGTATTTACATCGATATTTTGATCTTTATATTTTTTATGAATGTCTTTTGCTTCAGATACTCTATCTGTTACCAAATACACATGAGCCAAATGCAACTGAAACTTTATTTCATTTTTGTTCATCGAAATTGCCTTTAAAATGTAATCTTCAGCTTTTTGATATTGTTTTGTTCTTAGACACAAAGAACCTAATAAATCAAATTCGTTTTCCTTGCCTAATTTTCTTTCGGTAATTAAATAATGTAATTGCTTAATTGCCTCTTCAGGTTTTGTTAATGAAAGTCTTCTTATGTGAACATTATAATCTTGTAAATAGTCATTTATTTTACCTGATTTCAACAAGCTTTCATCTGAAATAGATGCAATCATTTTCGTTTTTTCTACAGGTAATAACTGCTTGAACTCATTGTACTTATATTTAGTTGTTACCAAATCGATAAATGTAGCTAAAAAAGCAGCTTTGTAAGTTAAAATTTTGGCAACATCTGATTTTTCAGCAAGCTCTAGAACTTCATTTTTAGTTTCTTTTGTCCAACCTCTACTCGCTTTATAATCGACCCATGGCACCACTTCTAAAACAATTTTTTGATTCATAACCCAGTTCTGGCTTTCAAATCCGAACCACAAATTAGGTAAATTGGTCAAGCATAATGAAGAAGATGAAATCAATTTGGCGTCTTTGTTTACTTTTTCTTTTTGTTCCCAACAAGCTCTATCCGTTTTTCCTTCTTTCAAAAATAAATTAGCTGCATTTGCTTCTTGAAACAAAGCAAATGTGCATTTGTCATCACCCGAAATTGCTGATGTTAAATGAATTGCTCCAGCTGTTCCTTGACTAATTCCGGTTGGATCTGGAATGGCTTTTAATACCGAAACCAAACTTGAAGTTAACTTTTGATTTTCATCTAAAACGGTTATTCGGTATACGAATTCAGTGGTTCCAATAGGTAAATCTTCTGCTTTAATTATAGCTCTTTTACCAGCCGAAAGTGAAATTTCTTTAGTTGTTGAGCGTTCTTTGTCCCAAAAACCATCTTTTTGAGAAAAACTCGATACTGAAATTAATATGGCTAATACTAAATATAAAAGTTTATTCATTTTAATTTTTAATTTTTAAACACATAGTATCATAGTTCTACTTTATGTGTGTTTTTTAGAGCATTACACTTTACATAGAAAACATAATTTAATATACTATGTGCCTATTGTGTTTAGTAACCATTCAATTTTTATACCAAAACTACAATTCGATACTTTCACCAATTTCTAATAACATCAAATCTTTTCCTTTGTTGAAAAATTTGCGTTTGGCTTCTTCATGATTGATTTCGATATAACCAAATGTATCGTAATGATAGCCTAAAACTTTATCGCATTCAACAAAATCGGAAGCAATAATGGCATCTTCAACATCCATTGTAAAATTACTTCCAATTGGCAAAATTGCTAAATCTAATTTGGTACGCAATGGAATTAATTTCATATCCATGGTTAAAGCGGTGTCGCCAGCAATGTAGATGTTTTTGTGCTCGCCTTCAATAACAAATCCGCCTGGTTGACCGCCATAACTTCCATCAGGAAAAGACGACGTGTGAATTGCATTGACATATTTTACGGTTCCAAAACTAAAATCCCAACTACCTCCGTGATTCATTGGATGGAATTCAAATCCCTTATTTCCAAAATGAGACGCGATTTCATAGTTAGAAACAATAACAGCTTCTGTACGTTTTGCAATGGCTTCTACATCTAAAATATGGTCTTGATGTGCGTGCGTGAGTAATATAAAATCAGCTTCCAAGGTATTAATATCAATATGAGAAGCTTTTGGATTACCAGAAATAAATGGGTCTACTAAAATGTGAACCTCGTTAATTTCAATCCCAATACAAGCGTGTCCGTAGAATGTGATTTTCATAGTTTTTTATTTTAGTGAAAAGTGATTAGTAATAAGTAATTAGTTTAAAAAGGCTAAAGTTAACCAAAATAAGATACTTAATGCGAATGTACTTAAGGCTACTTTTTTAAGTTCTGGATCGAAGTCTTCATATTTATTTGATTTTTCGACATTAATTAAATGTTTTCCTAAAAATAGATATACAATCAAAAATTGGAAGAAATTCATATTAAAAAAAAATGTAAATAATAGTAAAAAAAGAAATGAAACGGATATTAAATAATTTTGATACTTCTTAGCATTCTCTAATCCCATTTTCACCACCAACGTATTCTTTCCTGCGATTTTATCATTTTCAATGTCGCGCATATTATTCAAATTTAAAACGGCTACACTTAATAATCCAATAGCTGTTGCGGGTAAGAATAATTTCCAATCGATAAAATGGGTAAACAAAAAGTTAGAACCCACAACCGAAACCCATCCGAAAAAAATAAACACAAACAAATCGCCAAAACCACTATAGCCGTATGCACTTTTTCCTACAGTGTATTTAATGGCTGCTCCGATAGAACCAATTCCTAACAAGATGAAAATTAAACTTAATGCAAAATTTTCCTTTCCAAATGCGATGTAAATCAGTAATAAAGCAATACTGAACGTTAAAACTGAAGTAATAATTACGGCTTTTTTCATTTGATTAGCTGTAATTACTCCAGCTGCCACTAAACGTTTTTCACCAATTCTATTGTCATCAGTTCCTTTAACGCCATCTCCGTAATCGTTGGCATAATTGGATAATACTTGTAATCCTAAGGTAGTTAATAACGCCAAAATAACAATTCTCCAATCAGAAAATCCTTGATGATAAGCATAGGCACTTCCAACAATAATTCCAGAAATGGAAAGAGGTAAGGTTCGTAATCGTGCGGCTTGAATCCAGTGTTTTATGTTCATTTATTCTTTTATTTAATTTTAACTTCTACATCCATGTTTTCTCCGAAGTCTCTACTTGATACAACCAATAATTTACTAATTGTTTAATTTCTGAATAATTTCCGGTTGAAAAACTTATGTTACCACCAGCAGTTGATAAAGTAACGGAACCAATGTTAGTATACTTTTGCCAAAAAAACTGTTGGGTTTTTATGGTTTGAATTTTAAAAGGTTCAATAATTGATGTGTCAATATCCCATGCCCCATTTTGTTTAATTATGAAATCATCCGAAACAAAAAGCTTATAATTTTTAAACGAAAACCAAATTATAATTCCAGCAAAAACGGAAAAAATAGTTGTGTAAATGCCACACTCTGTCCATGTTACAAATTCTGTTTTACGATTTAGAAATAACATTATTAAAATCGGAATTAATAAAAAGAAAAAAGAATTCAAAGCTAATTTTCGCCAATTAGGCAAATACAAAGTACCATTTTTAGGCACCTGAGAAAATAACAATTTTAAAATCTCAAAACTTTCTAGTTGTGTACAACCTGGCACTTCAATTTTATCTTTCTCTTTTATTTTTTGAGCATCACTTGAGGCTTGATGAACTCCAATCGTAGTTACATCTAACTTTTTTTGAAAATAATTTTGAGTAATTTTTACAATTTGAACCTTGTTTGGATTTAACAAGATACTTTTAGTAGCCAATAAACCATAAGATAAAATAACCGATTGTTGGTTTTTTTGAATGGTAAAATCGAAATATCTAAAAATAGTTCGAACTAAATTAACAATTAAAACCAATGCAAAAACAAAACCAACTACCATTAAAACGGATGTAATTATTGGAAAAGATTCAAGATAATTTGTAACCTTATCTTCATTAATAATATCGTTTTGAAATTGATTAAAATTTTCAATGATAGTTGTTAAAAAAACAAACAAAAGGGCTAAACTTTTTACATAATTTGAAGTAAATCCTATTTTAATTAAACTAACTATTCCAATTTTTACAAAAGAAACAGGTTCAAAATCTTCTGATTGTGTATCGACTTTAGAATTAAGATTAATTTCTGAATAATGAATTAAACGTTCTTTTAAAAGTGTAGCCAATTGATGTGAAATAGCACTAATTGATGCTTCTTTTTTATCGCTTCCGGCAGTATCAATTTCTAATTTATATACACCAACTAAGCGCTGAATTAAACTTTGATTGATATTTACTTGCTGAATTTTATGTAATTGAATTGTAATTTTCGATTTATTTAAAACGCCTTTTTGTATTACAAATTCATTAGTTTCTTCATCGATATGAAAGGTAAAAAACCAATATTGTAAATATGAAAAAAAGCCAATTAATATTAAAACGCCTATAATACTTCCAAAAAAAAGGAATTTATTTAACGATTCAAATTTTACAAAATAAAGAATTAAAATAGGCCAAAACGCACGAATAGATTTTTGTAAGCTATTCGCAAACATTACAAGAATTCCTGTTAGAGATTGCCTTTGAGGCATGGAAAAATCTACCAAATTACTCATTACTTTCAGCCGTTAAATTTTCTGGTAAAGAATTTTCTATAACTTCAGTTTCTTCTAATTTATCTATTGGATTAATTTTATGAGAAACCATGTTTTTAATTTTTTGTGCTTCTTCCAACAAAAGACCTGGAATCTCTAAATCAGAACTACTTCCACCTGCTGTAAACAACTCAATTGAAGCTAAGCCTAGTCTTCTTGCAATAAATCCTTGATGCAAAGCAACATGTTGTACTCTATTAAAAGGAATAATCGTAGTAGTCTCAGAAATTAATCCCGATTTATAAATAGCATCGTGCTCTCTAAAAGCATAACCTTTTTTATTAAAACTTAACTTTGCTATAACAATAACCGCTACCAAAAATAGTACAAGAGCGCTAAAAATTAGTAGCCAATATTTTGTAGAAAAAACTTCTCTTTCAACAAAAAAAACGGTAGTAAATCCTCCAATTGCAAGAACTACTAACAATAAAAAATTAAACAGTAAAACCTTCACATAATTTGAATGCAAAGCATTTAAATGTAATTCTTCAAACTTTGGAAGTGTGTCTAAATCAATTGTATTATTTGAGAAGTTGTTCATATTTTATATTTTAAAACCAAGACCTAAATAAATAAAATGAGTGTTTGCTTTTCCATCAATGTCGCTTGAATTTATTGGGAAATATTTGTAGCTTCCTTCAATAAAAAGCAAATTGGAAACATGATATTTTAAGCCCGGATTAATTGTCAAGCCATTAAAGTTAAACTTTGTCGTTCGTGTAATAAAACCTGGATCTGAAGGATCGAAACTAGAAGTTTCAAATTTAAACTCATTAGAAAAGAAAGCATAACCAAATCCGAAGAAAGGTATTAATTTCCCTTTAAAAACATCAAATTCAATACTAACATTTGGATTCCAAATAAGAATATCATTATGTAAAAAGTAATCTCTAGTTTGTAAATAATCAACCGTTAAACCTCCAAAAACAGAAATCATTTCGTCTTGATAAACCGCATAATTACTTGAAATTCCAACAACTCCATTAAAGCCATCGCTAATGATATTATCATTACGAAGATTCCCAACGTAATGAACTCCTACTTGAAATTTTGTTGGTTTATTAGTTTCCTCTTGGGCAAATAAAAAACTGGTACAAACTAAAAATAAGGCTAAAAATTTGTTTATCATTGTGTTATAATTACAATATTCAAGTTCAAAAATCAAATACATGTGCAATTGCTTTTACTTCGCTAAAGGATTAGTCTACTTCGTAGGAGATTCCTAGCAAGCTCGGAATGACAGCAACCAATCACCTAACACCATTCACCTATCAACCAATTAAGGCAAATATTTCTTTTCGAAATTTGGTTTACGTTTTTCTAAGAACGCATCTCTTCCTTCTTTTGCTTCGTCTGTCATATACGCTAAACGTGTAGCTTCACCTGCAAAAACTTGTTGTCCTACCATACCATCATCGGTTAAATTCATGGCGAATTTTAGCATTTTAATCGATGTTGGTGATTTTTCTAGAATTTCTTGCGCCCATTCGTAAGCTGTGTCTTCCAATTCAGCATGTGGAATTACGGCATTTACCATTCCCATTTCAAAAGCATCTTGAGCCGAGTAATTTCTGCCTAAAAAGAAAATTTCTCTTGCTTTCTTTTGTCCCACCATTTTTGCTAAATAAGCCGAACCATAACCGCCATCAAAACTAGTAACATCGGCATCGGTTTGTTTAAAAATTGCGTGTTCTTTACTTGCTAAAGTTAAATCACAAACCACATGAAGCGAATGTCCGCCACCAACGGCCCAACCCGGAACTACACAAATAACAGCTTTTGGCATAAAGCGAATCATACGTTGTACTTCTAAAATGTTTAATCTGTGGTAACCATCTTCTCCTACATAACCTTGATGTCCACGAGCTTTTTGATCGCCACCACTACAAAAACTCCAAATCCCGTCTTTAGAACTTGGTCCTTCAGCAGAAAGTAACACAACTCCTATCGATGTGTCTTCTTGAGCATCATAAAATGCTTCAATTAATTCTTTAGTGGTTTTCGGACGAAAGGCATTTCTAACATCTGGTCGGTTGAAGGCAATTCGGGCTACTCCATCACATTTTTTATAGGTAATATCTTCAAATTCTCTTACTGTTTTCCAATTGATTGTACTCATATTTTTAAATTTATTTTATTTTTCAAGGGCAAATTCAAGTTCAAGTTCAAGTTCAAGATTAAAATTATTTCAATTTATTTAACATCATTCTTGATGTAATAGCAATTAATTCTTCTACTTCTGACAAAAGCCAATTTCTTTCATTCTCTTCACCTTCTTTGATGTAATTTAAAACTCGGAGTGAATTTCTTGATTCTTTTAATTCTTTTACAACTAATGATAATTTAAAAACGTAATCTTTATCCGTAATTGTTCCTTGAGATTCACCGTAGTTTAAAGAAGCACTTCCAGAAGAACGAATTAATTGATTTTTGTAATATTCTAATTCATATGCCTTAGCTAATTTTCTAACAAAGAAAATCGATTCACCAGCAAATCTAACTAATCTTTCATCTAAATTGAATATTCTTTCAGTTGGTTCGTTTAATTCCATAAATGTTTTAAATGTTTATCTTTCAAATTGAACTTGAACTTGCCTTTGATTTTTGTGTTTGTTTTGGTAAAAATAATTCATTTTTTGCATTATATTGCAAGTTCAAAACAATAAGATTTATGAAAAAACTATATATCGGATTGCTGTTTGCCTCTGGGTTATTTACAGCTTCGGCTCAAAACTATGAATTTCAAGACGTTATTGACTTGGATAGACTTCCTGTTATCTCGCAAGATATAACGGGAACATGTTGGAGTTTCTCTACTTCTTCTTTTTTAGAATCGGAAATCATTCGTTTAACAGGAAAGAAAATCGACCTTTCGGAAATGTATCAAGCGAGAACTACGTATCCTTTAAAAGCTGAAAATTATGTAATGCGTCAAGGAAAGGCAAATTTTAGTGAAGGTGCTTTGGCACATGATGTAATGAATAGTATAACTAAGTTTGGATTAGTTCCGAATAGTGTTTTTGATGGCTTAAACGATGGAGAATCGAAACATAATCACGCTGAAATGGTTTCCGTTTTAGAGGCCATGTTAAAAACGTATGCTGAAAATCCGGGAAGAAAATTATCTACAAATTGGAAACAAGCGATTCATGCTGTTTTAGATATTTATTTGGGAAGCATTCCGACAAAATTTGAATACGAAGGCAAAAATTATACTCCAAAATCATTTGCTGAATTCGCAAAAATTAGACCTGAAAATTATGTGACGTTAACCTCGTTTACACATGAAGCAAATTACAAACCGTTTATTTTAAACATTCCTGATAATTTTTCAAACGGTAGCATGTATAATTTGCCTTTAGACGAATTTATCGCCAATATTGATAATGCGTTAGCAAATGGTTATTCTTTGTCTTTAGATTGTGATGTTTCGGAAGCTACATTCTCTGGAAAATATGGTATTGCATTTATTCCAGAAAAAGAAGAAGATGTAAAAACTGGCTTAGGAGAAATTATCACTGAAAAAAATATTACACCTCAATTCCGTCAACAAGAATTTGAAAATCTTTCTACTACCGATGACCATTTAATGCATATTGTGGGGAAAGTAAAAGACCAAAAAGGGAATATGTACTATAAAGTAAAAAACTCTTGGGGAACTGATGAAAAAAAAGTTGCTAATGGAGGTTACGTATATATGAGTGTAGCATATATGAAATTAAAAGCTATTTCTGTTTTAGTTCATAAAGATGGGATTCAAAAAGAAACTAAAAAGAAATTAGGATTGTAAATGGTTTATAAATCGGCTGTAAGTAAAGCAAATAAATTCATTTACATTGGAACAATTGTATTTTTGATACTCCTTTCTATTCCGAGTTTTTTTGAAGATACTTATGAACCTTTTTTAGTATTATTTTCAATTCATTTTGTCATTATTTTATTTATAATTTGGACGTATAAAACCACTTTTTACAAGATTGAGAACACCTGTTTACATTGGAAATCTGGACCTTTTTATGGTGAAATTGATATTCAAAAAATCAATAAAATAGAATATCACAAAGGAATTATTATACCAACTATTTGGAAACCAGCCCTCAGTCATATAGGTATCATAATTACTTACAATAAATATGATAATATTTATATTTCACCTGAAAAACAAGAAGAATTTATTGCTACATTGCAACGCCTAAATCAAAATATTACATTTAAGAATACGCCTTATGTTGAATAAAATAGTATTTGTAAGCTTAAGTTTACTACTTTTTAATTGCAAAAATAAACCCGACGAAAATAAAGAATCTACTGTTAAAGATGTTGATGGTAATGTGTCTGAATATGCTGTAAACTTTACTCCTTTAACAACGGTATATAAGAAAAAAACGGCTGATGATTTAGAGGCGTTTTATAATGCTAAATTTAATTCTAAAGACTATAGTGGTTCCTTTTTAGTAGCAAAAAATGGCGAAATTTTATATGAAAATTATAGCGGATATGCTTACAAAGAAAAAAGAGATTCGATAAAACAAAATACTCCATTACACATTGCATCTGTAAGTAAAGTTATAACAGCTGTAACCATTTTAAAATTAGTTGATGCTAAAAAATTAAAACTAGACGATTTAGTAACTTCTATTTTACCTGAATTTCCTCACGAAAAAACAACCGTAAGAATGCTATTGAATCATAGAAGTGGTTTAAGAAACTATGCTTACTTCACTGATGATAAAGGCGTTTGGGATAAAAAGAAAACGCTAACCAATCAAGATGTATTAACTCTTTTAGCTACTAAAAAAATTGGATTAGAATCTACACCTGGAACACGCTTTGGATATTGTAACACCAATTATGCCTTATTAGCATTAGTCATTGAAAAAGTAACAAATAAAACCTATCCAAAAGTACTTCAAGAACTTATTTTTGATCCATTGGGAATGAAAAACACCTTTGTTTTTGATGATTTAACAAAGCAAGATAGCGTAAGTCAATCCTACAAAAACAATTATTTACGATTGGCTTTTGAATATTTAGATCAGGTATATGGTGATAAAAACATCTACTCTACTCCTCGCGATTTACTTCAATTTGATTTGGCATTGTACTCAGAAAAATTTTTGAGCGCTGCAATGAAAGCCGAAATGTTTAAAGGATATAGTTACGAACGCAAAGGAACCAGAAATTATGGTTTAGGAATTCGTATGTTAGAATTTGAAACGGGCCAACAATATTTCTTTCACAACGGGTGGTGGCACGGAAATACTTCGGCTTATGTAACGCTTCAAAAAGATTCAGTTACGATAATTGCCATTTCAAATAAATTTTCAAAAAAACCTTATCAAACCAAGAGATTGGCTCCAAAATTTGGCGATTATCCGTTTAAGTTTAATGATGAAGAGGGAGAATAATTAAAATAAATTCATCTTAAAATATCGTAACATAAACACAATTGTTACTATATTTAATACTAAAGATAGCCAATAAGATTTATTGTAATCGTCTGTATTTATAGCGATTTCATACAAATTTAAAAGTGGTAAAATCACAACTCCTATCCAAATTGGAATCCAAATGATTTCGGTTTCAAAACCAATGAAGTGAATGGTTTCAAAATTTTGAAAAATAGCAACAAACGTTAGTAATAAAACTAAAATACTTAATAAAAGATATATTTTGTTTTTTGCTGTCATAATAATTAATTACTTTTTATTCCAAACAATTAGACTGTCATTTGGCAAATCGTATTCATAAACTATTTTTGAAATACTATCTATATAAATCCATCCATTGGAAGAGAATCTTGTATTTGTACCATCAATATCGGATACGCTTTGACCAATATTGAAAATATAATAATTTTTTGAATCAGTCTTTTCAATTTGATCCAAAATCCATTCAACTTTAACATTATCTTTTAATGCAAGCTTAATCAATTCATTTTCAGAATTATTTATATAATCATAAACTAATGAATCATACCAATTTTGTGAATTCAAAACCAATGAAGAATCAATCTTCTTATCAACACTTTTATCTTCTAATTTAGTCTTATTATTACATGATAAAAAAATAAATAAAACAGAAACTAAAATTATATTCTTATTTAATATCATTTGATAGTATACTATTTAAACCAAATAAATTCCGTCTTCTTTGATTTCGATTAGCTTTTGTTTGTATAAATTCCCAACGGCTTTTTTGAAATTCTTTTTACTCATTTTCAATACCGTTTTAATGTCTTCTGGATGCGAATTATCAGTCAATCGTAAGAAACCACGATTGGCTTTTAATTCATCTAAAATAACTTGCGAAGATGGTTCAATGGCTTCTACTCCTACTTTTCGTAAAGAAACATCAATTTTTCCATCAGGACGAATATTTTTGATATATCCTTTGGTTTTCATTCCTGGCTTTACATCATCATACACTTCATTTTTATAGGCTAAGCCTTTGAATTTCTGATTAATGATAACGTTTATTCCACCTTCTGTTATATGAGAAATTAAAATATTTACCTCTTCATTGGGTTCTAAGTCTACATTTTCATTTGACAAATATTTATTGGTTCTACTAGAAGCCACTAAACGGTTTGTTTTTTCATCTAAATGCATGTAAACTAAATAACGTTTTCCTACTTCCATAGGTCTCGCTTGCTCTTTAAAAGGAACAAATAAATCTTTCTCTAATCCCCAATCTAAAAAAGCACCAAACTGATTCATGTAATTTACTTTCAAATGCGCAAATTCGTTCAGTTTAATATAAGGTTTAAGTGTAGTTGCTACAGGACGTTCTTCGTGATCTAAATATATAAAAACCGTTAAATCGTCTCCAATAGAAAATTCTTTAGGAACATATTTATTAGGCAACAAAACATCATCTTCTTGTGTTTCTTCGCTTCCTAAAAATAAACCAACTTTAGTATCTCGTAATATTTTTAACGTGTTGAACTCTCCTATATGTAACATAATAAAATAAATATTTTGCAAAGGTAAGCAATTAGAAACAAAAAAAAATCCAGTTATAATACTGGATTTAAATTGTTTTAAAATTCTAATTTTAAATTCCTATTTCTACTTGAAAACGAACATACCAATTTTGTTTATTGCTTCCGTCAAAATAATCTAAATCGGATAAAGTAACTTCACCTTGCAATTTAAAAGCATGCTCCCATAAATATTTAGTTACACCTATTGAATATTGTTTGGAATTGGGAGTTAAAGTTTGAATATCTTGATGCATTTTTTGTGTAGAAAAACGACCAATTATTTCGTAGTTTGTAGTAAATACATAACTCATTTGATAATCCATACCACTTCCTACCGGAACATAATTAAATTCTGTAATGTCGTCAGGATTAAATGCAATTGGATTTTTTGCTGAACGCGACATATAAGCCGACATAAAGCTCCAACCATTATATTTCAACATGGCATCTAAAAAAACAGATTTAGTTGTTTTTTGTTCAAATAAATCCTGACCAAGTTGGCCTTGAGTTCTTTTAGACAAATTATTCTGACTAAAAGCTCCTGAAAGTAATAATTTTGGCTTTTCTTCTCTAGCTACATCACCTTCAAAATGGGTTCCGTCTTTTTTAAAGGAACCAAAAGGCATTAGTTCAATTTTACCTGTTAATGCTACTCCGTCATCAGAAGATTTTGTCCAATTTCTTCCTTCACCAGTAGAAATAGCAGATTTTATGTTGTATGAAAATTGATTCGCTTTTTGATTCAAATAATAAGCTTGAAAACCAAAATCTCTATCAATAGTAAATCGTGCATTATTAATACTTCTATCTGTTAATTGTAATGCTCCTGAAGAGTTAATACGTTGTCTATTTCCTGGTAATTTTGTTTGCCCAAATAAAAAACTCCAATTTTTATTTGGTCTATAAAAAATAGCCGCGTCACGAATAATATTGATATTTTCACCATCTTGAATTTCGCCCACATCACCCGGAGCAAAGGATAATTGAATTACATACAAAAAATGTGGATTTCCAACATAACCATCAAAACGCAAACGCAAACGTCTAATTTCTCCTGAATATGCTGCATCTTCATTCTCATTTTGAATAAAGGTTACACGATTTTGCATTCTAAATCGAATATTCAATTGAAATAAACTGTCAGGCGATGTTATTCCTAATCCTTTTCCGTAATTATAATAAGGTAGTGCTGACAATTTTAAGTCGTTGTCTTTTGTTTCAACTTTGATATCTTGAGCCACAGTAATAGTAGTCAATATAAGTAATAAAAGGGTTACTATTTTTTTCATTTGTTATGTTGCTGGATATTTTGTGTAAAAATAATATTTAACGATGAACTAAATACTACCTTTGCAAAAAATATACAATCATGTCAAATATATACATAGGATATCATTTTACAATAGAACCTATTGAATTAGGAAGTGAAATATTAATTGCTGAATTAGGTGAAAAAGCTTTTGAAAGTTTTATTGAAACAGAAACCGGAATTTCGGCCTATGTTCAGAAGGATTTATGGAGTGATGCAATTTTAGAAGATATTCAAATTTTAGATAATCCCGAATTTAATATCAGTTATACTTTTGAAGAAATTGAGCAAGTAAATTGGAATGAAGAATGGGAAAAAAACTTTGAAGCAATTGAAGTAGATGGAAAATGCCATGTTAGAGCGCCATTTCATGAAAAAACCAATGCTGAGTATGACATTGTAATTGAACCAAAAATGAGTTTTGGAACGGGTCATCATGAAACAACTCACATGATGATTCAACATATTTTAGAAACCGATTTTACCAATAAAAAAACCTTAGATATGGGTTGCGGAACTGCAATTTTAGCCATTTTAGCTGAAATGAAAGGTGCTCAACCTATCGATGCTATAGATATTGATAATTGGTGTTATTTAAATTCTATTGAAAATGCAGAACGTAATAATTGCAAGCATATTTCAGTTTACGAAGGAGAAGCTTCTTTATTAGTTGGTAAAAAATACGATATTATTATTGCTAATATTAACCGAAACATTTTATTAAATGATATGCAACAATATGTAGATTGTTTAAACGAAAATGGAACTTTATTTTTAAGTGGTTTTTATACCGAAGATATTCCGGTTATTTCGGAAAGTTGTACTTCTAAAGGATTAACTTATGTAAAACAATTCGAACGCAATAATTGGGTAGCATTGAAATTTGTGAAATAGTTAGGAGATGGAAGTTGGGAGTTTAACTTTTTTAAATCTTAAATTTGATTTCTGAATTTGAACTTGAATTTTGAACTTGAATTTTGAACTTGAATTTTAAATTTGATTTTTGAATTTGAATTTGATTCAGTATTTTTGCAAAGAACTTTTAACCGAAAAGAAAATGAGTACGATAGAAAAAATTCAAGAAGAAGTTTTAGTAGAAGAATCAGTTGGAGTAAATAACGAAATTGTATTACATAATGATGATGTAAATACTTTTGATCATGTGATAGACACATTAATGAGAGTTTGCAAACACGATGAGTTACAAGCTGAACAATGTGCTTTATTAGTACATTATAAAGGCCAATGCACGGTTAAAACAGGTCCGATTGACCAATTAAAACCACAATGTTCGGCATTACTAGATGCTGGATTAAGTGCAGAAATTATATAAATAAAAATCCCGCAAATAGCGGGATTTTTTATATCTAAAAGTTAAAGGATTATCCTAAAACTTCTTTTACTTTTTTACCAATTTCGGCTGGAGAATCTACCACGTGAATTCCGTTTTCTCTCATGATGCGTTTTTTAGCTTCTGCTGTATCATCAGCACCACCAACGATTGCACCTGCGTGCCCCATTGTTCTTCCTTTTGGAGCAGTTTCACCTGCGATGAATCCAACAACTGGTTTACGATTTCCGTCTGCTTTAATCCATTTAGCAGCATCAGCTTCTAATTGACCTCCAATTTCACCAATCATGATGATAATTTCAGTCTCTGGATCGTTCATTAGTAATTCTACTGCTTCTTTAGTAGTTGTTCCAATGATTGGGTCACCACCAATTCCAATAGCTGTAGTAATTCCTAAACCTTGTTTTACCACTTGGTCAGCAGCTTCGTATGTTAAAGTACCTGATTTAGATACAATTCCAACAGTTCCTTTTTTGAAAACAAAACCTGGCATAATACCTACTTTAGCTTCTTCTGGAGTAATTACACCTGGACAGTTAGGTCCAACTAAACGACAATCTTTTCCTTTAATATAATCATACGCTTTAATCATATCTGCTACCGGAATACCTTCAGTAATACAAATAATTACTTTAATTCCAGCTTCAGCAGCTTCCATAATTGCATCAGCAGCAAATGCTGGCGGAACAAAAATAATTGAAGTATCAGCACCAGCTTTTTCAACAGCATCTTTTACTGTATTAAAAACAGGTCTGTCTAAATGTGTTGAACCACCTTTTCCTGGAGTTACACCACCTACAACATTAGTTCCGTACTCAATCATTTGAGAAGCGTGGAAAGTTCCTTCGCTACCTGTAAATCCTTGTACAATTATTTTTGAATTTTTATTTACTAAAACGCTCATGATATATGAATTAAATTGTGTTTAAATTTGTGATGCAAAAGTAAGTTTTTTACCAAATAATCACATATTTTTTGTTATGTTTTTTTAATTAGGTTTGCTAATTTGGTATCCTTTTATAATTTTATCACCTTCAAATTCCCAAATAGCCACAACTTTAGCTATCAAAAAGAATTCTTTAGGATTTTCAATTGTAGTTACCTTATGATTGTATTTAACTACAATTTGATTATTTTCTTCAATAAAATGTGAAATTTCCATGAATGAATCTTCATAATTTTGTTTCAATTCATTCGCTAAATTGATAATAGCACTTTTTTCAAGAAAAAGATTGCCTTCTGAACTGTCCCATTCTAAAATAAAATCATCGTGCAAAAGAGTGTCAAGAAATGCCGCATTTCGTATTCCATCTTCTTTGTACAAAAATTCAATTTGTTTTTTATTTTTCATTTTGTTTCAATTTTGCAATAATTTCAGGAATCCGTTTCACATTAGCTAATTGCTTTAATTTTTCTCGCGATTCTTCAATAGGAGTTCCAAAATAGGTTTTTCCACCTTCAATAGATTTAGTAACACCTGTTTGTCCCATTACAACAGCTTTTGAACCTATAGTTATTCCACTTGTTGTTCCTACTTGTCCCCAAAGCGTTACTTCATCTTCAATAATTACACAACCAGCAATTCCTGTTTGCGAAGCAATTAAACATTTTTTTCCTATTACTGTATCGTGTCCTACATGAACTTGATTATCAATTTTAGTTCCAGCACCAATTGTGGTATCACCCGTAACTCCTTTATCGATAGTACATAAAGCTCCAATCCCAACATTATCTTCAATCACTACTCTACCACCAGATAACAATTGATCAAAACCTTCAGGACGTTTTTTATAATAAAAAGCATCTGCACCTAAAATGGTTCCAGCATGAATCATTACATTATCTCCAATTAGCGTATTATCGTAAATCGTAACATTAGGATGAATTAAACAATTTTTACCAATTTGAACATTTTCACCAATAAAACAATTAGGTTGAATAACAGTTCCTTCTCCTATTTTAGCTGAATCTGAAATTGCTGCATTTGAAGCTTGAAATGGTTTGAAATGTTTGGTTAGTTTATTGAAATCTCTAAAAGGATCATCTGAAATCAACAAGGCTTTTCCTTCCGGACATTCTACTTCTTTGTTAATTAAAACAATAGTAGCCGCTGATTGCAATGCCTTATCGTAATATTTAGGATGATCTACAAATACAATATCTCCAGGTTCAACAACATGAATTTCATTCATACCTTGAACTGGAAAATTTTCATCGCCCACAAAATCACTACATATAATTTGAGCTATTTCTTTGAGCGAAAACGTTTTTGAAAATTTCATAAAAGTTGAAAATTGTTATTGAATTTGGTATTGATTTTTGAAATTACTCTTTTACTCTTTCCATGTAGTTTCCTGTAGCGGTATCAATTTTGATTTTATCACCTTCATTGATAAACAAAGGAACATTTACACTAGCACCTGTTTCAACTGTAGCAGGCTTTGTAGCATTTGTAGCTGTATTTCCTTTTACTCCTGGTTCTGCATACGTAACTTCTAAAACAATAGAAGCTGGCATATCTACTGATAATGGTGCTTCTGTTTCTGCGTTAATTTGAATCATTACATTAGTCCCTTCTTTTAATAAATCTGGTGCATCTAATGCATTTTTATCTAATGTAATTTGTTCAAATGATTCGTTATTCATAAAGTGAAACTGATCTCCTTCAGCATATAAGTATTGGAATGTATGTGTTTCAACACGTACTTCATCAATTTTATGTCCGGCAGAAAATGTATTATCTAATACTTTACCATTAGTTAACGATTTTAATTTTGTTCTTACGAAAGCTGGTCCTTTACCTGGTTTTACGTGAAGAAACTCGATGATTTTATAAATATCATTATTGTATTTGATGCATAATCCGTTTCTAATATCTGATGTACTTGCCATTTTATTTTAATTTGATGTTTGTTATTTATTTTTTATAAATTCTAAAATTACATTGAACTCGTGTATCCTTTCATAATTCCACGAGAAGAATTTCTAATGAAATCTAAAATTTCATCTCTTTCTGTTGTTGCTTCCATTTCTGCTTCAATAATACTTAATGCTTGTGTAGTATTGTAGTTTTTTTGATAAAGAATTCTATAAATATCTTGAATTTCTCTTATTTTATCAGTTGAAAAACCTCTTCTTCTTAATCCTACAGAGTTAATTCCCACATAAGACAAAGGTTCTTTTGCTGCTTTTGTAAAAGGAGGCACATCTTTTCTTACTAATGAACCACCCGAAATCATTGCGTGATCACCAATAGAAATAAACTGATGAACTGCAGCTAAACCACCAATAATAGCAAAATCTCCTACTGTTACGTGTCCTGCTAAAGCAACTCCATTTACAATAATAGCGTTATCGCCAATATGGCAATCATGAGCAATATGTGCCGTTGCCATTATAAGACAATTTTTACCAATTTTAGTTTGACCAGAAGCGATTGTTCCTCTATTAATAGTGACACATTCTCTAATCGTGGTATTATCACCAATAACAGCTAAAGAATCTTCTCCTCCAAATTTTAAATCTTGAGGAACCGCAGAAATAACTGCACCAGGAAAAATATTACAATTTTTACCTATGCGAGCACCTTCCATAATGGTAACGTTTGAACCAATCCAAGTTCCTTCACCTATTTCAACATTATTATGAATAGTTGTAAAAGGATCAATTACTACGTTTCTTGCTATTTTGGCACCTGGGTGCACGTAAGCTAATGGTTGATTCATATTTTAATATTTTACTTTTTATAGGAAAAATATGTTATCGCCTTTATTTTTGGTATTTGCTTACGCAAAGTTATTTTAGTGGCGATTTCATATGTTTTAATTATTTTACTTTAACAATTTGTGCCATTAACTCGGCTTCTGAAACTAATTTTCCGTTGGCATACGCATACGCTTGCATGTGACAAATTCCTCTCCTAATAGGTGATATTAAATCACATTTAAAGAATAAGGTATCACCCGGTAATACTTTATTTTTAAACTTAACATTGTCAATTTTAATGAAGTAGGTTAAGTAATTTTCTGGATCTGGAACAGTACTTAAAATTAAAATACCACCTGTTTGCGCCATTGCTTCAATTTGCAAAACTCCGGGCATTACTGGAGCTCCTGGAAAATGTCCTACGAAAAAATCTTCGTTCATTGTCACATTTTTCAATCCTACTACATGCGTATCGGATAACTCTAAAATTTTATCAACTAACAAGAATGGAGGTCTGTGCGGTAATAAATCCATAATACCATGAATATCCATAACAGGCTCTTTATTAATATCATAAGAAGGTACATTATTACGTTCTTCTAATTTAATTATTTTTGCAATTTTCTTAGCAAACTGTGTATTTACATAGTGACCTGGTTTATTAGCAATAACTTTTCCTTGAATACGTGTTCCAATTAAAGATAAATCACCAACAATATCTAACAATTTATGACGAGCAGCTTCATTTGGAAAATGCAAAGTTAAATTATCTAAAATTCCGTTTGATTTAACTGAAATAGTTTCTTTGTTAAATGCCTTTTTTAAATTTTCCATTGTTTCTGTTGAAATTTCTTTATCAACGTATACAATGGCATTATTTAAATCGCCTCCTTTAATTAAACCATTATTTAAAAGAGATTCTAATTCGTGTAAAAAACTAAAGGTTCTACAATCAGCAATTTCTTTTTTAAATTCTTTAATGCTTTTCATGGTAGCATTTTGCGTACCTAAAACTTTAGTACCAAAATCAACCATTGCAGTTACACAATATTTATCTGATGGAATTATTGTAATTTCACTTCCTGTTGCTTCATCTAAAAAAGAAATAACATCTTTAACTACATATATTTTTCGTTCAGCCTCTTGTTCAACAATTCCAACCTGTTCTATAGCTTCAACAAAATATTTTGAAGACCCATCCATAATAGGAAGTTCAGAAGCATTCAATTCTATAATAACATTATCTAAATCAGTTCCTACTAGAGCGGCTAAAACATGCTCTGGAGTCTGAATCAAAACACCTAGTTTTTCTAAATTAGTACCTCGTTGCGTATTTACAACATAGTTTGCATCAGCTTCAATAATTGGTTGTCCTTCTAAATCTACACGTACAAATGTAAATCCATTGTTTACTGGGGCTGGCTTAAAAGTCATTGAGACTTCTTGCCCTGTGTGTAAACCCACACCTTTTAATGATATTTCTGCAGCAATTGTTGTTTGCTTCGCCATGATAAAATTGTATTTAAATTATTTAATTGTGTTTTTTAAGTCTTCTAAATCGGAAACAATTTTTGGTAAATTTCTAAAATGAACAAATGACTTCGCAAAATCACCATAATTAAAAGCTGGACTTCCTTGAACCACTTCTCCTGCTTC
Organism: Flavobacterium sp. LMO6; assembly: GCF_009495795.1. NCBI lineage: Bacteria > Pseudomonadati > Bacteroidota > Flavobacteriia > Flavobacteriales > Flavobacteriaceae > Flavobacterium > Flavobacterium sp. LMO6. Next base: position 169,269 of record NZ_WIBH01000005.1, read on the forward strand.
TAAATTTTTTCCAATTCCTGATTGTGCTTGAATTTTAACGCCATCACCAATTACTAAGTGACCCGCAAAACCAACTTGCCCACCTATTAAGCAATTCTTACCAATTTTGGTGGTTCCTGCAATTCCGGTTTGAGCTGCAATTACAGTATTTTCTCCTATCTCAACATTATGTGCTACTTGAATGTGATTATCAAGCTTTACTCCTTTTCTAATAACTGTAGAACCTAAAGTAGCTCTATCAACGGTTGTACAAGCACCGATTTCAACATCATCTTCAATAATTACATTTCCAATTTGTGGCACTTTTACATAAGTTCCGTCTTCTTGAGGTGCAAAACCAAATCCGTCAGAACCAATAATAGTACCCGAATGAATAGTACAACGATTTCCTATAACCGTTTCGGAATAAATACGAACCCCTGCAAATAAAACACAGTTATCGCCAATAGTTACATTGTCACCAATAAAACTATTTGGGTAAATTTTTACATTGTTTCCTATTGTAACGTTTTTACCTACATAACAAAAACTTCCTAAATATAAGTCTGTTCCATAAACTACATTTTGTGAAATTACAGAAGGTTGCTCTATACCAGACTTCATTAATTTTACCTGATTGTAATACTCTAATAACTTTGAAAAAGATTGATAGGCATCTTCAACTTTAATTAAAGTTGTTGTTATATCTTGTTCAGGTTCAAATGTATGGTTTACAATAGTAATTGTTGCCTGAGTTGAATATATATAATTATTGTATTTAGGATTCGCTAAAAACGTCAATGATCCTTTAGTTCCTTCTTCTATTTTTGATAGTTTAAAAACTTCTGCATCTGGATTACCAATTACTTCACCTTCTAAAATACCTGCTATTTGAGCTGCTGTAAATTTCATTTTAAAATTGTATTACTATCAAAAAAGATAGATTTTAGGATATAAAAATACTCTTTTTCATTCAATACTGAGTATTGATTCCACTTCATCTTGGCAAAAATAGGAAATTAAATTAAAAAGCTATACTTCTAAGACCACTTTTGGAAAACATATAAAATATTTAGTAACTGGTTTTGATAAGGCTTTTAAATGTAATTGATCTGAAGCTTCGACCACATCTTCAATCGTTTTGTCCTTTTTTAAGATACGAATTGGTTCACTGGATTTACTATAAGCCTGATTTTTTAATTTACCTTTAAAAACAAAATAATCAGCTTCTTTATCGGAAATTCCAGCATAAGCAATGTACTTATTCTTGATTGCTAATAAATTCTCTTTGTTTGGTTTATCATCAGTCATTTGAATCTTTAGTAAATCTCGATTCAATATCATTTTACATAAAGATTGCAATACAAAATCATCATGAAATTGCCACGATTTTATAGCACCCATTACATCATAATCATCCAAATATGAAAACTTATCTAAAACATTCTTATCAAAATCTGACAATGAAATCTTATTCTGCATAAAGAATTGTAACGATTCGCTAGAAGGCAAAACGATTCCTTTTTGAGTTAATTCTTTAGCACGTTTTAGAATTTTGGTCAAGATTAATTCCGCAACAACGCTAGTTTTATGCAAATAAGCTTGCCAATACATTAATCTTCGGGCAACCAAAAACTTTTCTACTGAGTAAATTCCTTTTTCTTCGATAACCAAATAATCATCTTGCACATTCATCATTTGAATTAAACGCTCGCTATTAATATTACCTTCGGCAACACCGCTGTAAAAACTATCGCGTTTTAGATAATCCATTCGATCCATATCCAACTGACTTGAAATCAATTGCAACATGAATTTTCTATGGTATTCACCTTTAAAAACTTGAATCGCAAGTGCTAATTTCCCATCAAATTCTTTGTTTAATTGCTCCATAAACAAGAGCGATAATTCTTCATGATGAATTTCTTCTACAATACTATGTTCCATAGCGTGACTGTAGGGACCGTGACCAATATCGTGAAGTAAAATAGCAATATATAAAGCATTTTCTTCTTCTTCAGATAGTAAAACACCTTTAAAACGAAGCGTTTGAACTGCTTTCTGCATAATATGCATACAACCTAAAGCATGATGAAAACGCGTGTGATGTGCTCCAGGATAAACCAAATAAGACATTCCCATTTGAGAAATTCTTCGTAAACGCTGAAAGTAGGGATGCTGAATTAAATCATAAATTAACGTATTTGGAATGGTAATAAAACCATAAATAGGATCGTTAAATATTTTGAGTTTGTTGGTTTGGCTCACAAGTATAAATTTTGAGTAACAAATGTAGCGATTTTTTACAAAAAGAATTGTTTAAAACTATTGGGAAATTTTATACTAAATTTAATACAATCGTCGTTTAATAAATAGTAACTTGCACACAAATTAAGAAGAAATGAGCCAGATAAAAATACTTTGGGTTGATGATGAAATTGATTTATTAAAACCACATATCCTTTTTTTAGAAAAGAAAAATTATCATGTAACTACCTGTAATAACGGGCAAGATGCTATTGATTTATTTGAAGAAAATAATTTTGATGTAGTTTTTTTAGATGAAAATATGCCCGGTTTAAGTGGTTTAGAAACCTTATCTGAATTAAAAGAAAAAAAGTCTTCGGTTCCGGTAATCATGATTACCAAAAGTGAAGAAGAATATATCATGGAAGAGGCCATTGGTTCTAAAATTGCAGATTATTTGATAAAACCTGTAAATCCAAATCAGATTTTACTGAGTTTGAAGAAAAATTTAGATCATTCGCGCTTGATTTCCGAAAAAACAACTTTAGATTATCAGAAAGAATTTCGAAAAATTGCGATGGATATGGCAATGGTTCGTACCTATGAAGATTGGGTTGAATTGTACAAAAAACTATTGTTCTGGGAATTAGAGTTGGAAAACATTGAAGACCAAAGCATGGTAGAAATTTTGGAAAGCCAAAAAGCTGAGGCCAATATGCAATTTGGTAAATTCATTGAACGTAATTATGAAGATTGGTTTACACCTAAAGCTGACAAACCCTTTCTTTCACATGAAATTTTTGGTGAATTAGTCGCTCCTGAAATACGTAAAAAAGACAAGCCTATTCTTTTCGTTGTCATTGATAATTTGCGTTATGACCAATGGAAAGCTTTTGAAAGCATTGTAAACAACCATTATAAATTAGAAAAAGAGGTAAGTTATTTCTCTATTCTACCAACCGCTACGCAATATGCTCGAAATGCTATTTTCTCAGGATTAACACCTTTGGATATGGAAAAGAAATTCCCGCAATATTGGAAAAACGATCCAGATGAAGGTGGGAAAAATTTGTTCGAAGGCGAATTTTTAACAGAACAATTAAAGCGATTAGGATTAAATATTAAGCAAGAATATTATAAGATTACCAATTTTACAGCTGGAAAAAAATTAGCTGATAACTTTAAATCATTAAAAAATAATGATTTAACTACTATTGTTTACAACTTTGTTGACATGTTATCGCACGCTAAAACCGAAATGGATGTGGTGAAAGAATTAGCGTCAAACGATAAAGCCTATCGTTCTTTAACGGCAAGTTGGTTTAAGAATTCTCCGCTTTTAGATATGATTCAACAAGCACAACAACTTGGTTTTAAATTAATTATAACTACTGACCACGGAACGATCAATTGTAAAAATCCGTCGAAAGTTATTGGAGACAAAAACACAAGTTTAAACCTTCGTTACAAAACAGGTAGAAGTTTAACTTATGAAGACAAAGACGTATATGCGGTAAAAGATCCTAAGAAAATTGGATTGCCTGCACTCAACATGAGTAGCTCTTTTATTTTTGCGAAAAACGATTTATTTTTGGCTTACGTTAATAACTACAATCATTATGTGAGTTATTACCGAAATACCTATCAACATGGAGGAATTTCATTAGAAGAAATGGTAATTCCGTTTTTAGTTCTAGAACCGCGTTAATAGTGTTCAGTTTTCAGTTATAAGTGTTCAGTAAAGTTATAAATTAGTATGACCATAATTTTTTCATTAGACGAAATCACAAAAGTTGCTAAGCAAATATTAGCCACACCTTCCTTAAAAAAAGTCATTACATTTCATGCGCAAATGGGTGCCGGAAAAACAACTTTAATTAAAGAATTGGTAAAAGAATTAGGCGTAAAAGACAATTCAAGTAGTCCAACCTTTTCTTTAGTGAATGAATACAGCACTTTTGAAGGCGAAATCGTGTATCATTTTGATTTATACCGTTTAAATTCAGAAGAAGAAGGTTATGATATGGGATTAGATGAGTATTTTTATTCTGATAATTGGTGTTTTATCGAATGGCCAGAAAAAACACCCAACTTAATTCCAATAGACCATGCTAGTATTTCAATAAAAGTAATGGCCGATGGAAAAAGAGAATTGATTTTAAAGAATTAGAAAATCTTTCTTCTTTTATCTTATCCCTATTTTCTAATTTAAAAATAATTCCTAAATTGGTACCTCAAAAAACAACACACCATGTCTATTTATAGTCCATTTTCTAAATCACAATTATTACCACAAGAAGAAAAGCTAGAAGTGGCACGACATAAAAGTGAGTTGTTTATCGGAATTCCTAAAGAAACGTCTTATCAAGAACGTCGTATATGCTTAACACCAGATGCTGTTTCATCTCTTGTTTCGCATGGACATAGAGTAATGCTTGAAGCTGGCGCAGGTGAAAGTTCGAGTTACTCTGATAAAGAATATAGCGATGCTGGTGCCGAAATTACTCAAGACACTAAAAAAGTATTGGGTTGCCCAATGATTTTAAAAGTGGAACCGCCTACTCTTACTGAAATTGAAATGATGAATCAGCAAACCATCGTTATTTCAGCTATTCAATTAAAAACTCAGAAAAAAGAATATTTTGAAGCTTTAGCTGCCAAAAGAATTACAGCATTAGCATTTGAATTTATTAAAGATGAAGATGGTTCTTATCCTGCTGTAAAATCACTATCCGAAATTGCAGGAACAGCCTCAATTTTAATTGCTTCCGAATTAATGATTGGCGAGAATATCGGAAAAGGCTTATTATTCGGAAACATCACCGGAGTTCCTCCTACAAAAGTGGTGATTATTGGTGCGGGAACTGTGGCAGAATATGCAGCTAGAACTGCTTTAGGATTAGGTGCTACCGTGAAAGTATTTGACAATTCTATTACTAAATTACGCCGATTACAAAACACTTTAAATCAAAGAATTTTTACTTCAACCATTCAAGAAAAATCGCTTCTAAAAGCCTTACGTCGTTGCGATGTTGCTATTGGAGCAATGAAAGGAAAAAACCGCGCTCCTATTGTAGTAACTGAAACTATGGTAGAACACATGAAAAAAGGCGCTGTAATTGTTGATGTAAGTATTGATACGGGAGGTTGTTTTGAAACTTCAGAAGTAACAACACACGAACGCCCAACCTTTATAAAAAACGGAGTCATTCACTATTGTGTTCCCAATATTCCTTCTCGTTATTCTAAAACGGCTTCCATGTCTATTAGTAACATAATTTCTCCATTTCTATTACATATTGCTGACGATGGCGGAATTGAAACGGCTATTCGTTGTAATAGAGGTTTAAAAAATGGTATTTATTTTTATCATGGCGTTTTAACCAACAAAGCAATTGGTGATTGGTTCAACTTAGAATACCGAGATATCAATTTGATTGTTTTTTAATATCTTTCAAAAGATAAAAAACTATGTGTCTATGTGTTTAATTTAAACTAAATTTGCACAAATTATAATGATATGAAGTTTCAGTTTCGTTTAGCTTATTATTTATTTGGATTATTTTTAGGAGGTGTTTTTGTTATGTGGTTTTTAAAAGCAAAAGCTAGTGATAAAGGAGTTGAATTTTGTTACTTCCCAAATTGTCGTGTTTTAAAAGATTTAAGAAGTAAATCATTAGACATAGATACCCTTGCCAAGAAATCTTTGACAGAAAAATGGGTTACAATGGAAGATATTAAACAAAGTTTACGCTATGGAGATGTAGATTTTTCAAAAAGTAACGAATCATATAGAAAAGGGAAAATATATGTAATTGAAGGGAAAACTTCTAATAATGAAGAGATTACCATTACAATGGTAAATTACACAAACAAAGTGCTTCTAGAAAAGATAGAAAAAAAGTAATTTTTTTATCAAAACTCTTGCAGAAACAAATATTCCTTGTATATTTGCACTCGCAATATGGTAATAGTAAAGCAACTTATTGGGGCGATTAGCTCAGCTGGTTCAGAGCACCTCGTTTACACCGAGGGGGTCGGGGGTTCGAACCCCTCATCGCCCACAAAATTAAATCCTACAGAAATGTGGGATTTTTTGTTTTATATAAATTAGTTCCAAAACCTTTACAAACAATTTATATTAAACACTGCATTATTTTAATTTCAAAACTTCATTCCTTATATTTGTATAAATTTTAAAAATTCATGCAACATATAATCGATCGCTTTATAAGCTACGTAACAATTGATACTGAATCAGACCCAAATTCTGATACAACTCCAAGTACAAAAAAACAACTAGACCTTGCTAATCTTTTAGTAAAAGAATTAAAAGCAATGGGCATGACAGAAGTAACCATCGATAAAAATGGTTACGTTATGGCAACTTTAGAAAGCAATGTAAAACACAAAGTTCCTACGATTGGATTTGTTTCGCATTACGATACAACTCCAGATTTTACTGGAGCGAATGTAAAACCTCAGATTGTAAAAAATTATGATGGTGGCGATATCGTTTTAAATAAAAAACAAAACATTATTTTATCTCCAAGTTATTTCAAAGACCTATTGCAATACAAAGGACAAACCTTAATTACTACCGACGGAACAACGCTTTTAGGTGCCGATGACAAAGCTGGAATTACCGAAATTATGACAGCAATGGAATATCTTATTCAACATCCTGAAATTAAGCATGGTAAAATTAGAGTAGGTTTTACACCTGATGAAGAAATAGGTCGTGGAGCTCATAAATTTGATGTAGAACAATTTGGTTGCGAATGGGCTTATACCATGGATGGAAGTCAAATTGGCGAACTAGAATATGAAAATTTTAATGCGGCAGGTGCTAAAATTACTTTTAAAGGAAAAAGCGTTCATCCTGGCTATGCAAAAGGAAAAATGATCAATTCTATGCTTTTAGCCAATCAATTTATTTCGAAATTACCTAAAAACGAAATTCCTGAAAAGACAAGAGGTTACGAAGGTTTTTATCACGTGGTTGGTATTACAGGAAGTATTGAAGAAACTGTCGTAGAATTAATAATTCGTGATCATAGTGCTAAAAAATTCAAAGACAGAAAAGAGTTTGTACAAGATTTAGCTACTAAATTCAATAAAAAGTGGAAAAAACAGTTTGGTGATGATATTGTAATCGCTGAAGTTAAAGACCAGTATTACAACATGAAAGAAAAGGTAAAACCGGTATTCCATATTGTTGAAATTGCTGAAAAAGCGATGAAGGAATTAGGAATAAAACCTTTAATTAAACCTATTCGTGGAGGAACAGATGGATGTCAGTTATCGTACAAAGGATTGCCTTGTCCAAATATTTTTGCGGGCGGACATAATTTTCACGGAAAATATGAATACGTTCCAGTTGAAAGTATGGTTAAAGCTACTGAGGTAATTGTGAAAATTGCCGAAATAACTGCTACTACAAAATAATCTATTTTAGTATAGAAAACAATTATAAAGACAAGTTTTTGCTAACTTGTCTTTTTTGTATCTTAGCAATCTTATCTTAATAATTACAAATAAAAACGATATGTTCTCATTAAATTTAAAACAAAATAAGGTATTATTTCTTTTAATCTCATTAATAGCAATATCAAGTTTTGCACAAGAAAAACATTTAAAAAACATCAAACAATTAACTTTTGGAGGTGATAATGCAGAAGCTTATTTTAACCCAAGTGGCGATAAATTAACGCTTCAAGTTACTAATAAAGCGTTTGGAGTTTCTTGCGACCAAATTTTTATGTTGGATTTAAAAGCGCAAGAATACAACGAAAAAAGTTTACAATTGGTTTCAACAGGAAAAGGAAGAACTACTTGTTCTTATTATATGCCCGATGGTAAACACATTTTATACGCTTCTACTCATGCATCAGATCATGCTTGCCCTGCTCCTCCTAAACCTATTGAAGGAAAATATTTATGGGCAATTTATCCAGAATTTGATATTTACATTGCCGATTTAAATGGAAACATTACAAAGCAATTGACCAATACTCCAGGGTATGATGCCGAAGCAGTAGTTTCTCCTGATGGAAAAAAAATAGCTTTTACAAGTATTCGTAGTGGTGATTTAGAAATTTATACTATGGATATTGATGGTTCCAACTTAAAACAAATCACTTCTGGATTAGGTTATGATGGTGGTTGTTTCTTTTCGCATGATAGTAAAAAAATTGTTTTTCGCTCTTCTCGACCAAAAACGGCAGAAGAAGTAAAAGACTATAAAGATTTATTAGCTCAAAATTTAGTTGCTCCGTCTGAAATGGAAATTTATACCTGTAATATAGATGGTTCTGATTTAAAACAAATTACGAATTTGGGAAAAGCAAATTGGGCGCCTTACTTTCACCCTTCCGATAAAAAAATTATATTTTCATCCAATCATCATTCAACAAGAGGATATGATTTTCAATTGTTTATGATTGATATTACTGGAGAAAATTTACAACAAATTACTTGGGAAAGTGAGTTTAATGCTTTTCCGATGTTTTCACCTGATGGAAAAAAGTTAGTATTCTCAAGCAACAGAATGCAAAGCAAACCAAGAGAAACTAATGTTTTTATTGCCGATTGGGTTGAAGGAGATAATGCAGAAATTGCACAACCAAAAGCATTAAAAAAACACATTTCTTATTTGTCTTCAGATGAATTACAAGGACGTTTAACAGGTTCTGTTGGAGAGAAAAAAGCAGCGGATTATATTGTAAAAGAACTAAAATCGTTTGGTTTAAAACCGTATGCAAACAATAGTTTCTTTCAAACTTTTAATTATAAAGTAAAAGTAAACCCACACAGCACAGATGCTTCAGGTGATAAATCAAATAGTGGAACAAATGTTATTGCGTTTTTAGACAATAAAGCTTCAAAAACAATTGTAATTGGAGCGCATTATGATCATCTAGGGCTAAACGAACACAATCATTCTTCAAAACCAAATTCAAATGGAGAAATTCATAATGGTGCCGATGATAATGCTTCTGGTGTAGCTGCTGTATTAGAATTAGCCAGAATGTATTCTCAAAATAAAACCAAAGAGAATGTCAACTATATTTTTGCATTATTCTCTGGAGAAGAAGATGGATTAATAGGTTCTAAACACATGGCGGAAACCTTAAAAACATATTATCCAAATGTAGTAGCCATTATAAACCTTGATATGATAGGCCGATTAGATAAAGATAAAAGCTTAGTTGTGGGCGGAATTGGTACTGCACCAGAATTTTCTGCTATTGTGACAAAAAATAAACCTGCCGGATTTAATGTTACTTTAGACAATACAGGCCAAGGTCCATCTGACCATACTTCTTTTTATTTAAAAGACATTCCAGTTTTATATTTCTTCACCGGAACGCATAATGATTACCACAAACCAAGTGATGATGAAGAAAAAATCAATTACTATGGCGTAAGAAACATTGTTGATTATGTATTTAGAGTGTCAAATGAAGTGGCAACTTTAGATAAAATTGAATTTACTAAAACAGCTATGAATGCTGGTAAAACGGTTCCAAAATACAAGGTAACTTTAGGTATTATGCCTGATTATACAGATCATGGAGATGGTTTACATATTGATGGAGTTACAGAGAATCGTCCGGCTCATGCTGCCGGAATTGTTGAAGGTGATATTTTAGTTAAAATTGGTGATTGCGAAATCAAAGAAGTTTATGGATATATGGATTGCTTATCAAAATTAAGCGTTGGAGATGAAAAAGAAGTAACGGTGATGAGAGATGGAAAAACTTTAACCATGAAAGTGAAATTTTAATCTAATAATTTCTAATAATAAATAAAGCCGAACTTAATTTAAAGTTCGGCTTTGTTATTAATAGTTATATAATGAAATTATGCTTTTAATTTAGCACTCATTTCCATTGAAATTGCAGATTTTTCCATTTTAATTTTTCCTGCCATAGTTTCAACTACGATAGTTTCTTCGTTCATTTCTGCAATTTTTCCATGAATTCCAGCCTTAGTGATAATTTTATCACCCACTTTTAATCCGGTTTCAAATGCTTTTTCTTTTTTTGCCCTTTGTTGTTGTGGTCTTATCAATAAAAAATAAAACACGGCAATCATTAATACTATTGGGAATATTTGATTATAATCCATAATAAATTTATTTAGTTATAGCTGTTTTTTCAGCTGGTGTTACATTTGCTTTAATTTTGAACATTTCATGTCCGTTGGCAGTATTGGTTTTTAAAGTAACCGTTTTTTCTTGCGCTCCTGGTTTACCTTTAGAATCAAAAGACACTTTTATAGGTGCAGATTCTCCTGGTTTAATTGGCTCTTTTGGAGGTTGAGGCACTGTACAACCACAACTCCCTTTAGCTTCATAAATCATTAAATCAGAATCACCTGTGTTTTTAACCATAAATTCTGTTTCTACAATTGCGCCTTCTGCAATTGTTCCAAAATCATGAACTTCTTTATCAAATTCTGCTTTTGCTAATCTTCCAGCAATAGCATTTTCAGTTTGAATAGCTTTCATATCCTCTTCTGTGATTTTATCTGCTATACTTTCCTGTTTACAAGCTGTTCCTAAAACAACTAATGAAAGGGACAATAACCCAACTGATTTTCTTAACATACTTTTAAATTTTTATAATAAACCTCTACCTGCTTTATTTAATTTACCATCTCGATTAAATTCTTTAACCAAGTTGTCTAAAATTCCGTTGATAAAAATACTACTTTTTGGTGTAGAATACTCTTTTGCAATTTCTAAATATTCGTTAATTGTTACTTTTGTAGGTATAGATGGAAATTTTAATAATTCGCAAATGGCCATTTTTAAAATAATCGTATCTATTTCTGCAATACGTTCCACATCCCAATTTGGTGTTTTATCAATATATTCTTTAGATAATTCAACTTCATTTAAAACCGTTCTTCTAAACAAGTTTTTTACAAAATCTTTATCATCTTCGTCTTTATAAACTTTAGGAACAATAAGGGTATCTTTTTCCGATTTTAATTGTTTGATTTGCTTAACAATTAAAGTATTAATTCCTGGTAAATCATCAACCCAAGTTAATTTATAATCTTCTAAATAATCGTATAATCGATCGCTAGGCGCTATAACTTCAGTATATAAATCAATAATAAAGAATTTATCTTCTTCAAAACTTGTAGTGGATTTCTCCATGTAATTTTGGTACAACTCACTTTCTTTAACAGAATCAATTAACGCTAATATAATATCGTCGTTTAATTTCCAGTTATTAATTTTATTATCATCCAAAGCTGTTTCAAGCGCTTCTGATTCGGATAATAAAACTAAAACTTGATTGTTTATGAATTTTAAATTAGGCTGACGTTCTTCTTGAGTTGCTAAATGCTTTTTTGAAGCCAAATCGATATATTCTGTTTCTTTCTTTTTGATTTCAATAAGAACTGAAAGCAATAAAAGATACAAATTTTGTGTATTTTCAATACTTTGAAAAAGAAATTTTTCTTCTTTATCCAAATTATCAGATTGATGTTGGTGCATGGCATAAATACTTTGCATCACTTTTACTCGGATATGTCTTCTGTTTAACATACTAATTAAGAACTTTATAAAATTAAGAGAGCGAAAGAATAACTCCTTTCGCTCTGCAAAAATACAATATTATTTAAAATGAATTACTTCTTTAATTCATTTTTTGCATCATCAATTCGTTTTTGTGCCATTGAAAAAGCAGCTTGATGGGTTGTAATGTTATTATCATCTGCAAATTTGAAAATCTCTAATGCAGTATTGTAAATGTTTTCTGTTTTCTCCATAACTTGAGCATTCGTCCATTTTACTAATTCAGAATACACATTAATAACACCACCAGCATTAATTAAAAAGTCAGGTGCATATAAAATACCTTTGTCTTTTAAAATTTTACCATGAATAGCTTCATTTGCTAATTGATTGTTAGCCGCACCAGCAATAATACTAGCTTTAATATTGTTGATAGTAGCATCATTAATAGTAGCTCCTAAAGCACATGGTGCATAAATATCTACATCAGCACTATATAAATCGGCACCTGTAAAAATGTTAGCGCCATACTTCGCTCCTACTTGGTTTACTCTATCTTCGTTAATATCAGTAATGGTAACTAAAGCACCACTTTCTGTTAAGTGTTGTACTAAAACTTCACCCACATGTCCAATTCCTTGTACTAATACTTTTTTACCTTCTAAATTATCAGAACCATATTTGTATTTAGCTGCTGCTTTCATTCCCATAAAAACACCATAAGCAGTAACAGGAGAAGGATTTCCCGAACCACCTCTTTCTACTGAAATTCCAGCAACATATTTAGTTACTTCATTTACAGTATCCATATCTTTAGTTTCCATTCCTACATCTTCAGCAGTAATGTATTTTCCAGATAAAGAATCTACAAATTGTCCAAAACGACGCATTAATTCTGGAGTTTTTTGAGTTTTAGCATCGCCAATAATTACAGCTTTACCTCCACCTAAATTTAAACCTGAAATCGAATTTTTATAAGACATGCCACGAGACAAACGTAAAACATCGTTTAACGCTTCCCATTCATTTGTATAATTCCACATTCTGGTTCCTCCTAAAGCAGGTCCTAAAACTGTGTTATGAATTCCAATAATTGCTTTTAATCCTGTATCTTTGTCGTTGCAAAATACAACTTGTTCATGACCATCAAAAGAAACCTGACCAAATACTGGGTCTACTTTATGAAGCTCATTTGCTTTTAATAATTCTGTTGTCATGTGATTTTAGTTGATTTGATAATTATTCATTATTTAATTACAATATTACGAATAATTTTAAATTGATTCAAAAAATTATATTTATTTTAATAATTTAGCAATAAAATGCTATAAAAATAGATAATCGTTCATTATCAATTGATTACCTTTTTTTATCAATTTGATGTTGAATAAGTATCACTCTTAAAAAAATTATGAAAGAACTGCAATATTTAAACAAATACTTTGTCAAATATAAATATAGATTCCTTTTAGGTATAGTCATCACTATCGTTGCCCAAATATTTAAACTTTATGTTCCTAAGTTTTTTGGAGATTCTATTAGAGCAATAGAAAATACTTCAATTCTTAAAGCAGAAGCGCAATCCATTCTTTTAAATAACTTTATTTATACTTTAATTGTGGCTTTTATTGGTGGTTTTTTAACGTTCTTAATGCGTCAAACATTAATTGTAATGTCGAGACACATTGAGTTTGATTTAAAAAATGATATCTACAAGCATTACCAAACTTTAACTCAAAGGTTTTATAAAAAAAATAGAACGGGCGATTTAATGAATAGAATTAGCGAAGATGTAAGTAAAGTAAGAATGTATGTAGGACCTTCAGTAATGTATTCTATTAACACGCTCATCATATTTATCGTGGTTATTATTCAAATGGTGCTAATTTCTCCGCAATTAACATTTTATTCGTTACTTCCTCTTCCTTTATTATCATACGGAATTTTTAAAATTAGTTCTCAAATTCATAAAAAAAGTGGTTTATTTCAACAAAATCTTTCTACACTTTCCTCTTTTACCCAAGAAATATTTTCAGGAATTAGGGTAATAAAAGCCTACGCAATTGAAGAAAAAAAGCAAAACGAATTCAATGTTTTAGCAAAAGATAGCAGAAATAAAGCAATGGATTTAGCTAAAACGAATGCTTTATTTGGACCTTTATTAATATTACTAATTGGCCTAAGTAATTTAATTGTAATTTATGTAGGAGGTACAATGTATATTAATAAAACTATTCCTGATTTTGGAGTAATTGCACAGTTTGTTCTTTACATCAACATGCTTACTTGGCCTGTGGCATCGTTAGGATGGGTTTCTTCCTTAGTTCAAGAGGCAGAAGCTTCTCAAAAACGAATAAATGAATTTTTAAATGAAGAGCCCGAAATTCAAAACACAAATAACAATCCTTCTACAATAGAAGGAACTATTAAATTTGACAATGTGTCATTTGAATATGAAGATACAAATAGTAAGGCTTTAGATCATGTGTCATTTGAAATTCAAAAAGGAAAAACATTAGCAATCTTAGGCAAAACAGGTTCTGGTAAATCTACATTACTTACCCTAATTAGTAGGTTATACGACACTCAAAAAGGTACCGTTTATATTGATAATAAAGATATTAAAGAATTGAATTTGTTTGATTTACGAAACCAAATTAGTGTGGTACCTCAAGACGCATTTTTATTTTCGGATAGTATTAAAAACAACATTAAATTTGGAAACGAAGAAGCTTCAGATAATGAAGTGATAGAAGCCGCTAAAAAAGCAGTGGTTCATGATAATATAATGAATTTCAATTTACAATATGAAACCATTTTAGGAGAAAGAGGTATTACCTTATCGGGCGGACAAAAACAGCGTGTTTCTATTGCCCGAGCGCTGATTAAAAACGCTCCAATTCTTCTTTTAGATGATTGTCTTAGTGCAGTTGATACGGAGACCGAAGAAACCATTTTAAATAATTTACTCGAGTATTGTAAAGACAAAACAACTATTATTGTAAGTCATCGAATTTCATCTGCTAAAAATGCAGATTCAATTATCATTTTAGAAGATGGAAAAATTTTAGAACAAGGTACTCATTCTCAACTATTAGAACTAAATGGCTACTATAAAGAGCTATACGTAAAACAACTTTCAGAAAAAGAAATTGACTAAACTTTTGTTTTATCCAATTTTTTTTTAGATTTTTGAGACGCTATAACACTAATTAATTTGAAAGTAGAATTATGAGAGAAAATGACATGTTAGAAAAAGAAGATATTTTTTCTAAAGTATTGCGTGCAGGAAGAAGAACATATTTCTTTGATGTAAGAGCTACAAAAGCAGATGATTACTACATTACGATTACCGAAAGTAAAAAGTTTACCGAAGAAGATGGTTCTTTTCACTTTAAAAAACACAAAATTTATTTATACAAAGAAGATTTTGCTGCCTTCAGAGAAATTTTAGACGAAATGACTGATTTTGTTCTTGACCAAAAGGGAGAAGAAGTAATTTCTGAAAGACACCAAAAAGATTTTAAAAGAGAAACATATACAGAAGGAAACGAAGAAATGAAATCTGCAGAAAGTTTTACAAATATTGATTTTGACGATATTTAATCTTTTGAAAAAAAATACAAATCCCAAACTCTTAATTGAATTTGGGATTTTTTTTATCCAATTCGCAACCCATTTGCAACCGGAATATCAGAAGTAAGCAAAACAATATCGTTCTCCTCGCCTACTGAACCCAACACCAAACATTCGCTCATAAAATCAGCGATTTGTTTTTTAGGAAAATTGACAACTGCAATAATTTGTTTACCTAGTAATTCTTCTTTAGAATAACGTTTTGTAATTTGTGCTGAGGATTTTTTGATACCTAATTCAGTACCAAAATCAATCGTTAATTGATACGAAGGTTTATTTGCCTTAGGAAAATCTTGTACTTCTAAGATAGTTCCTAAGCGCATTTCTACTTTTTCAAAATCATGCCAAGTTATCATATTTATAAAATAAAAAAGTACGAGGGCATCTAAAAAGTCTTGATTTGTCAAGCTGTCCCGAAACTTCGGGATCGTTTCAGCTTCTATAAAATATTACTTTCAATCATATCTAGATTCCGAAATAAATTCGGAAAGACAAAACACTAACTTTTAGGAAACACTCATACTTTATAGTATAAGTTTAGAGATTATTACTTTTTTGTTTTTACCTTACAAGTATTAACTCCTAACAATGTATAAAGTGGACAAAATTGAACCGATGCTGTAACAACCATTACAGCTCCTACTCCTAATGCTACCCATTTTATTGTTCCATCTAACATACCAGAGAGACCTACAATTAAAACAATAATTCCAATCATAACACGCAAAAAGCGGTCACCAGTTCCTACATTTTTTTTCATAATAACAGTATTAAATTTATTTTACTGTGGGCTTGTTTTTACTAGTCCAGTTAGAAATTCCTCCTTCTAAGTCGGTTATAGCTTTAAATCCTAGTTCTTTTAATCTTGCTGCTGCCTTTGCACTTCTTCCGCCTGCTTTGCAATATACCATGACAGGTTTTTCTTTATCTAAATTCGCTACATTAGCATCAAAATCGTCAGACATAAAATTAATATTAACCGCATTTTCAATATGTCCTTCATTAAATTCTTCTGGAGTTCGAACATCAACCAACTGAACCTCTGGCTCTGCCATTTTTTTCTCATAAGTGGCTACATCCAAAACTTGCACACCATCAGCTTGATTTTTTAAACAAGATGTAAATCCTAACAAAAGGAACATTAAACTCAATACTTTTATCTTCATTTTTCTATTTTTTATGTTTTCGAATCTAAATATACAAAAAAATTAATTCAAATGATTACTGATAATATCAGTTAAATCTTTTGAACTTAAAACTCCCGATTGTCTCCAAAGCATTTTACCTGTTTTAAATAACATTAAAGTAGGAACACCTCTTACCATAAAATGACTGGCTAAATCTTCATGCTGGTCTACATTAATCTTAATAATTTTAACCGATTCCTTTAAATTTATTTTCACTTCTTGTAGTATTGGCGACATCATTTTACATGGACCGCACCATTCAGCATAGAAATCCACTAAAACCAAATCATTCCCGTTTATTATCTCATTAAATTTTGCGTTCATAATATTTATTTTTTCTACTTCAAAGATACAATTTAAACATTTTTTTATCTGTAATGAATGTTACATAAAGGCTACATGATAATTATCATTTTTTATTGCATGCAACAAAAGTAAGTTTGTAATGTGCTAAAATTCTATCGCTATGTCTGTATCTATAGTCCAAAAATATAATGTTCCCGGACCCCGCTATACCAGTTATCCTACTGTTCCATACTGGGAAGAGGAAAATTTCCATTTAGAAGACTGGAAACGAACACTTTTACAATCTTTTAAAGAATCAAATGCAGCTGAAGGAATTAGTTTATACATTCATCTTCCCTTTTGTGAAAGCCTTTGTACTTTTTGTGGATGCAATAAAAGAATAACAAAGCGTCATGAAGTTGAAGATCCTTATATAACAGCTATTATTAAAGAATGGAAATTATATTGTGAATTGTTTCCAACCCAACCTATTATTAAAGAAATTCATTTAGGAGGAGGAACTCCCACATTCTTTTCTCCTGAAAACTTAGAACGATTAATAATTGGCATTTTTGATTACGCTACAAAAGCACCAGAACATGAATTTAGTTTTGAAGGACATCCAAACAACACAACCAAACAACATTTACAAAAATTATACAATATCGGTTTTAGAAGAGTAAGTTTTGGCGTGCAAGATTATTCTCCACACGTACAAGAAGCCATTCATCGTGTACAACCTTTTCATAATGTAGCAAAAGTAACTTTTTGGGCAAAAGAAATTGGTTACACATCTATTGGACACGATTTAATTTTTGGACTTCCTTTTCAAAATTTACACGATGTTCAAGATACAATAGATAAAACCAAATCTTTATTTCCAGATCGATTGGCTTTTTATAGTTATGCCCATGTGCCTTGGATTAAAGGAAATGGTCAACGCGGTTTTAATGATGAAGATTTGCCAAAAGATGATGAAAAAAGAGAATTATATGAAGAAGGGAAAAAACAATTGGCTAAAAACGGATATCATGAAATAGGAATGGATCATTTTGCCTTAGAAAACGACAGTATGTACACTTCTTTTAAAGAAGAAAAACTACATCGAAATTTTATGGGATACACCGCATCTAAAACTCAATTAATGATAGGATTAGGTGTTTCTTCTATAAGTGATAGCTGGTACAGTTTTGCTCAAAATGAAAAAACTATTGAAGATTATTATGCTCGTTTAGCAGACAATCAATTGCCTGTTTTTAAAGGACATTTATTAACTTCCGAAGACTTAATTATTAGAAAACATATTTTAAATTTAATGTGTCAATTCTCAACATCTTGGAAAGACAAATCGTTAGATTTTCCAGAATTAACAACCGTTCTAGAAAGTTTAAAAGAAATGGAAGACGATGGCTTACTTACAATTCAAAATGAAAGCATCACAGTTACCGAAAAAGGAAAACCTTTTGTTCGTAATATTTGCATGGCATTTGATTTACGCCTAATTAAAAAGGCGCCAGAAACTAAGCTATTTTCAATGACGATTTAACCTAAAACTTGAAACCTGTAACAAAAACATATTAGTCATATAAGGAAAAAGTGAATTGTTAAGTTGAGTAAAGTTCATAAAAGAGATGCTTGACAGCATGACAAACTAGACGTAAAGTGTTTTGAAAATTAAGAAAAAGTGAAACGTCTCTGTGTAGCTCTTTCAACATTAACCAAGTTAATAAATACTCGGTGAAGCTCTGTGTAAAAACTTATGACTTACAACATAAACAAGAAACCAAAAAACTAATCATATCGAATATAAGCCGGTTTAGACAATTGAAAATCATACAAGGATAAGTTATTGTTTTCAAAAGAATTAAATCTTGTTATATCATCTCCATCAAAAGGAATTGTAGGATAATACGAAAAGGAAATTTGGAAGCTATTGAAAACCAAAAAATCGTTATTAATTAAAGCACCAATACTAAATTTTGAATATACTTTACTAGAAAATAAGGCTTTTGTATCTGCTAAAGACCCAAGTGTCATATTAAAATAAGGACTAAATCGAAATCCATACCAACTGCCCGGAATATAAGATTGGGTTTGAAAAGAGGCTGTCCATTTTTGAACACCACTTAAACGGTTATCAAATCCTGGCAATCCATCATCATCTAGCAAACTCAAACGATCTTTAAACGAATCATCGCGATTATTTCCCCAAACGTAAGTTGGCTTTACAAACTGTCTAAAGCGCCATTTTCCCCAATACAATAAAGGACTAAAATAATTAAATCCGGTTTTAAAAGTCGTTTGCTCTGTAATTCCCGAATTATAAAAACTTCCCCACTCTGCAAATCCACTAGCATAACCAAAGAGGAATTTTCTACCATAAGAAATATTAATTCCGTTATACATTCGTGTAGTACTATTCTTTTGTTGTTGTCCTATAATTAGGGAAATATTTTCACCATACGGAATATCTTCTGTTATATTAAAATTGAAAATAAACTTATCTTGATAAAATTTTTGTTTGGAAAAACCAATCATTCCAATCCAGTTTTTTTCAGTTGAAAAAAAGTTTGTAGGATCTAAAATTTCATCAGGCACAAGACCATATTTTTTTTGATTATAAGTAATGGCTAAAATCATATTATTAAAATAACGCTCAGGATTAGTTAAAGCATTTACTTTAAAAGATCTTCCATACCAATATTCCTGAAAATCATAAGAAATTACCTGAGGAATATAAATTGCTGAAGTTGGAAATTGTTCCGTTTGTAATCGGTTTTCAAAATTAAATCCTCCTGCATTTTTGGCTATAACCGAATAAAACGGACGATTGATATTGATACTTCTTCTACTATCATTATTATACTCTTTAGCGTATTCTAAATCCAATCGTATGTAAGTATTTTTAATATTATTGATTGAATATTGAGCATATGTAGCTTTTTCTTTCGTATCAAAACGATTCTTAATATTTCCGCTTATCAAATGACCAAAACCTAAAATATTACGCTCCGTTAATTTAAAACTACTTTCATTTGAAGATAAACTTCCTGTTGGAATTAATGTCCACGAATCTAAAACTCTAATTTTAACATCAATAGAATCTTTACTATTTTCAATTCCAATCGGTTGTATTAGAACTTCACGCACAAAACGCTGACTTCTAATTAAACGTTCTGATTCTTTCAAAAGTAACGAATCGCAAAGGCTATTTTTTTTAAATAATAATAAATTCCGAATCGTAAACTCTTTTGTTTTAATATGAGTTACATTTCCAAATCGCTCAAATCCATTTCTTGGTTTTTTTGCTTCATTTTTTACCGATTGACCAAACGGATCTAAAGTTTCGATATAAATATTCCGAATAATTTTTCCATTCGTTTCATTAGTAATCAAAGGCTTTTCTATATGTTTTTTTTCAGGAATCAAATTTTCAACCTTCAGTGCAGATGATCGAAAAAGTAATTTATAAATAAATTTATTGAACTTATTTTTTTGAGACAATTCATGAATATCATTATAAATAGTTGTTGTGCTATCTATTTTTTTAGTTTGAGCAAAAGCGTCCTCACTATAAAAACAGAAACAAATCAGAAAACAAACTATTATTCTTTTAATCATAATTTACTTAAATTCCTTATTTAGTTAACCAAAAGGAAACAAGTTTGTAAAGTAAATAAAAATGTAACAAATTCTGTTACATCCTACAAAAATACATTCCAAAAAGTTTATGTACCTTTGCAGACAATTTTATTTACATCATGAATTCGCTACTAACGCGAGTTTACATAAGCAAACATATTCTTAAGAAAATTGATAACATTGGTCATCAATAAAAAATACAATTCAAACATATGAAAACGTTCCAAGAATTCGATTTACCAAAATCATTACAAAAAGCATTAGACGAATTAGGTTTTGTTCACGCCACTCCTATTCAAGAAAAATCGCATTCTGTAATTCTTTCAGGAAGAGACATGATGGGAATTGCGCAAACAGGAACAGGTAAAACTTTTGCCTATTTACTTCCTATTCTTAAACAATGGAAATTTCAAAATAACGAATCGGCAAGAATTGTAATTTTAGTTCCTACTCGAGAATTAGTAGTACAAGTTGCCGAAGAAGTTGAAAAACTAACCAAATACATGAGTGTAAGAACGCTTGGTATTTATGGTGGTGTTAACATCAACACACAAAGAAAAGCATTAGCGCAAGGCGTTGATATTTTAGTTGGAACGCCAGGTCGCGTAATGGATTTAGGACTTGACGGTGTTTTACGTTTTGACGAATTACAAAAATTAGTTATTGATGAATTTGACGAAATCTTAAATTTAGGTTTCCGTACCCAATTGACTTCGATCTTATCGATGATGCGTGGCAAAAAACAAAACATCTTATTTTCGGCAACTATGACTGAAGAAGTAGATGCTATGTTAGATGAATATTTCGAATTTCCTGAGGAAGTATCTTTGGCACAAAGCGGAACGCCTTTAGAACAAATTGAACAAATTGTATATAAGGTTCCAAATTTCCTTACCAAATTAAACATGTTGAAACACTTGGTTCGTGAAACCGAAACCATGGAACGTGTTTTAATTTTCGTAAACAACAAACGTATTGTTGATTTGGTTTTTGAAACCTTAGACGAAGAATTTCCAGGACAATTTGGCGTAATTCACTCGAATAAATCGCAAAATTATCGTTTAAATACAATGGCTTCTTTTCAAGCGGGTGAATTAAGAGGTTTAGTTACCACCGATATTATGGCACGTGGTTTGGATATTTCTGATATTACACACGTTATTAATTTACAATTCACTGAAGAACCTGAAAAATACATGCACCGTATTGGTAGAACAGGTCGTGCTGATAAAACAGGTATTGCCATAAGTTTGGTTTCACCAAGTGAAGTTGAAAGTAAAATTGAGGTAGAATTGTTAATGGATACCAAAATTAAAGAATTTCCACTACCTGAAGATTTAAAAATCGAAGAACGTTATTTAGACTTCGAAAAGGAAAAGAAAAAAATGAAATTCTTATTGAAAACTCCTAAAAAAGAAGGTGGAGAAGCTTTTCACAAGAAAAAAGAAAAAAATGCTAAGGTAAACCTTGGTGGCCCAGGAAAACGTAAACCTCGTAAAACCGAATCGAGAAATAGAAACATCGAACGTAAAAGAGACGAGAAAAGAAAGAAAAAATAGTGTTCAGTTTTGAGTTGGCAGTTTTGAGTTTTGAGTGTTTTAGATTTTAAAAAACCTAGTTTTTGAAATATAAAATTGTATAAAGAACTATAGAAACTATATAACACCACCGTTACTTCGAGTGATTTTAGAATATAAAAACTTAAGATTTTATATTCTAAAATTGTATCGAGAACTATAGAAACAATATAACTCAACCGTCACTTCGAGTGATTTTAAATTTTAAAAACCTTAGTTTTTGAAATTTAAAATTGTATCGAGAACAACTGAAAACTTTTTCTATTTTTGTCTTATGCAAATCTCATACGTCTATATACTAAAATGCGCTGATGATTCCTACTACACAGGAGTAACCAGCAATTTGAATCAACGTATGTACCAACATGATTCCGCATACTTTCCAGATTGCTATACCGCTTCAAGAAGACCAGTAGAATTAGTCTTTTATGCAGAATTTACTAATATAGGATTCGCAATTGATAAAGAAAAACAAATAAAAAAATGGTCAAGAGCTAAAAAAGAAGCTTTAATAAATGGCGACTTCGATGAACTTCCAAATCTTGCAAAGAAAAGGTTTGAACAATAATAATTTTCATTAGTTCTCGATACATTTTTCATAAAATAGCTAAGGCAATTTTATAAAAAACACTCGAAATGACGAATGTGGAATTACGTTTACTTTTAACTATTTTTTTGTCAATTAGCTTCTAAACTACATACAAAACTACCGTCACTTCGAGTGATTTTAGATTTTAAAAACCCTAGTTTTTGAAATCTAAAATTGTATCGAGAACTATAGAAACGATATAATACCACCGTCACTTCGAGTGATTTTTTAAAGGAAAAATGTTGATTTTTGCTATAAAAAATTGTATCGAGAACTATAGAAACGATTTCATTCCAACAGTTCTCGATACATTTTGCATTTGTAAATCTTTGGCTTTACAAATACAAAACACTCGAAGTGACGAAGGTGGAATTACACTTCCAAAAACCTTCTAAACATTTTCTGAATTCTAAATTCTAAATTCTAAATGGAATTTCGTACTTTTGACAAATTCTATTTATAAATGCAGTTCAAACATCCAGAAATTCTATACTTCCTTTTTCTGTTGGTTATACCAATTTTGGTGCATTTATTTCAATTACGTCGTTTTAAAAAAGAGTATTTTACTAATGTAAAACTGCTAAAAGAACTTCAAATTCAAACCCGAAAAAGTTCTAAAATTAAGAAATGGTTGTTATTAGCCTCTCGCCTGTTCCTTCTAGCATGTTTAATTTTCGCTTTTGCCCAACCTTTTTTTGATGCCAAAGACACCACTAATAAAGGCAACGAACTCATAATTTTATTAGACAACTCGTTTTCTATGCAAGCTAAAGGCGCAAAAGGCGAATTGCTTAAAAGAAGCATACAAGATTTATTAGAAGAATTGCCAGAAAACCAACAATTTTCACTCCTAACCAATTCAGAAGTTTTTTGGGATACCGATATCAAATCCATTCAAAAAGAATTGCAAAACCTAGACTATTCAGCAATGCCATTCCAATTGGATTATTTGATTAATCAGGTGGAAACCAAAAAGAAAAACACAAAAAAAGACTACGTAATTATTACAGATGCTATTCAATCGGAAAGTAAAAAAGCGAGTACTTTAGCAGAAAACAATATAGTTTATTTCATTCAGCCAGAAGCCGAAAATAAAACCAACATCAGCATTAACAACGTAATAATTTCGCAAGTATTAGACCAATTTTACGAATTAAAAATCACGCTTCAAGCTTTTGGTGAAAGGGATAATGAAGTGCCTCTTTCTGTTTTTAGTAATAAAAAGGCAATTGCAAAAACAATAGCAAAATTTAATAATACTAAATCTGAAATTCTCATTACAATTCCTAAAAACGATTTTCACGGAAATATAAGTATCGAAGACAACAGCTTAAGCTATGACAACGAATTTTATCTAAGCATTTCAAAACCTGAAAAAGCAAATGTAATTGCCATTGGAAATTCAGATAAGAATAAATTCTTAAGTCGCATTTTTACTACTGATGAATTTAATTTTCAAAGCACCGAATTAGCCACTTTAGATTACAATCAAATTGAAAATCAAGATGCGATTGTACTAAATGAGTTAGAAGATTTACCAGTAGCATTAGGAACAACGTTAAAATCGTTCTACGAAAAAGGCGGAAATATTATTTTAATTCCGAATGCAAAAAATACAACAAGTCTATTGAATACTTTTGCAAAAAACTTTGGAAGCTTAAATTTTTCCCAACTTACAATTGCTGAAAAACAAATCACAAAAATCAATTTTAGTCATCCACTATATCAAACGGTTTTTGAGAAAAAAGTAACCAATTTTCAATATCCAAATGTAAAAGAAAGCTTTGGTTTAAGTGGAAGCACTAATATTTTACAATACGAAGACAATTCGGTTTTCGTAGGTTCAACTACAAATCGATTGGGAACTTTTTATGCTTTTTCGGCACCAATAAACAAACAAAATACTAACTTTCAAAATGCACCTTTAATTGTTCCAACCTTTTACAACATGGGACAAAATCAAGGCAAAACCGGAATTAACGCTTATACCATTGGAGAAAATGAAAACCTAATTTTAGAAACTATTTTGGCAAAAGATGAAGTGGTTTCGGTTCAAAAAGAAGGCTATAGTTTTATTCCAATGCAACAAATTTTAAATGCAAAATGCAAATTATCATTTGGCGATTATCCTGAAGAAGCTGGAAATTTTGATATAACTAAAGGAAAAGAATCACTTAAAAAAATCAGTTTCAACTATCCAAGAACCGAAAGCGATTTAACGCAAATTTCGACTACCAATTTTGAAAATTTCACTAAAGCAACTAACATAACTACCGTTTTAAATGACATTACTTCTGAACGCACAAGTAATGAAATATGGAAATGGTTTATTATCGCAACACTACTATTTTTAATAACAGAACTACTAATCCAAAAATTTGTAAAATGACGCAAGTTATTCTAAAACAAACTAAAATTATCGATGCTTCAAGTCCGTTTCACAATCAAACAATGGACATCAAAATTGAAAACGGAACGATAACGCAAATAGAAAAAGAAATATCAGCTTCTTCGGGTTTTGAAGTGGTTGCAATTCCAAATTTACATATTTCACAAGGCTGGATGGACAGCTCGGTTTCGTTTGGAGAACCAGGCTACGAAGACCGCGAAACCATAGAAAACGGATTAAAAGTAGCGGCTAAAAGTGGTTTTACAGCTGTAATGTTACAACCCAATTCAAATCCAACTATAGATAATCAATCACAAGTTAGATTTGTTTTAGACAAAGCAAAAAATCATGCGACTTCATTATATCCTATTGGCGCTTTAACCAAAGGAAGTGAAGGAACTGATTTAGCCGAATTATACGACATGAAAAACGCTGGAGCCATTGCTTTTGGAGATTATAAGAAAGCGTTACAAAACGCTAACCTTCAAAAAATAGCGTTGCAATACGTACAAGATTTTGATGGTTTAATTATAACATTTTGTCAGGATAGCACTTTAAAAGGTATCGGAATTGCAAATGAAGGGGTAATCAGTACTAAATTAGGAATGAAAGGAATTCCTGCTTTAGCTGAAGAATTACAAGTTGCCAGAAACTTATTTTTATTGGAATATACGGGAGGAAAATTACACATTCCTACCATTTCAACACAAGGAAGCATTAAATTAATAAAAGCAGCTAAGGCTAAAGGTTTACATATAACGTGTAGCGTAGCGGTGCACAATTTAGTTTTAAACGAGGAAGTATTAATGGGATTTGATTCGAGATATAAAGTATTGCCTCCTTTACGAGATGAAGCTACTCGAAAAGCATTAATTGATGCTGTTTTAGACGGAACAATTGATTGCATTACATCAGATCACAATCCGTTAGATATTGAACTTAAAAAACTAGAATTCGATTTAGCTAAAGATGGAACAATTGGTTTAGAAAGTGCATTTGGTGCATTATCAACAGTTTTACCACTTGAAGTAATAATTAATAAATTAACAGCTAGTAAACTGATTTTCAAAACAAATAACCCAACAATTGCAATGGGTAATAAAGCTGATATTTCTCTTTTTACTACTGAAGATAATTGGACATTTGGAAAAGAAAACATACTTTCAAAATCTAAAAATTCAGCTTTCTTAGCACAAAAGATGAAAGGAAAAGCTATTGGAATTTACAATAATGGACAATTGATAATTAACAATTAATAAGTTCCTTAAATTTTGATTACATCAATTAAATTATGAACAAACAATATATTATTTAGTTGGATTGTCCCCTTGAGGGGACTTTAGGGGTGTAAAAAATGGAACTGAAAAAAGTAAAAATAAAAAGACATTAAATCATGAACGAAACAGAACAAGGAAAACAAACTGCAATCGTAAGTTATTTAACTATAATAGGTTCAATAATAGCAATATTTATGAATCAAGAAGAAAATCGTAGCGAATTTGCAAGTTTTCATATTCGTCAAGCATTAGGAATTTTCTTGACTTTCTTTTTATTAGGATATCCAATTGGGTATTTTGATAACTGGATGGTTTCTGCTTCTTTTTGGATCTTTATTTTTATTTTATGGATATATGGTTTCTTAACTTGTTTAAATAATGAAACTAAAATGGTTCCTTTTTTAGGAGAATTATTTCAAAAAGTATTCAAATCCTTTTAAACTTTTAAACACCTAAACTTTTAACCTTTTTTAAATGAATTTACACTATTTAGTGCAAGAACCTAAAATTAAGCACGATAAAAACCCTTTATTACTGCTTTTACACGGTTACGGAAGTAACGAAGAGGATTTGTTCTCTTTTGCTACAGAATTACCACAAGATCATTATGTAATTTCGGTTCGTGCGCCTTACGATTTACAACCTTATGGTCACGCTTGGTATGCTATTCATTTTGATGCCGATGAAAATAAGTTTTCAGATAACGAACAAGCAAAAGAATCGGTTCAAATAATTGCAAGCTTTATAGATGAAATCATAAAACAAT
Organism: Flavobacterium sp. LMO6; assembly: GCF_009495795.1. Taxonomy (NCBI): domain Bacteria; kingdom Pseudomonadati; phylum Bacteroidota; class Flavobacteriia; order Flavobacteriales; family Flavobacteriaceae; genus Flavobacterium; species Flavobacterium sp. LMO6. The sequence goes on from NZ_WIBH01000005.1 coordinate 196,381, forward strand.
ATCCAATAGATAGCAAAAATGTAAACTTAATCGGATTCAGTCAAGGTGCGATTTTAAGTTATGCTACTGCTTTAACTTATCCTGAAAAAATAGCAAAAGTGGTTGCATTAAGCGGTTATTTCAATCAGGAAATTGTTCCAGAAAATATCGATACTAATGCTATATCACATTTGAAATTCTTTATTTCTCATGGTTCCGTAGATCAAGTAATTCCTGTTGAATGGGCAAGAAAAGCAAAACCAGCTTTAGAAAACTTAGGCTTAGAAGTGGAATACCAAGAATACCCTATTGGACATGGAGTTTCTCCAAAAAACTTCTTCGATTTCAAAAACTGGTTACTAAAATAAAATTAGAGTACTAAATAACAAAACAATCTTTAGCAAACTATAAGTAAAACTTTAACCAATAATTCTTTACTTTTGCTCTTTAATAAAATAAAAAAGGTATGGCATCAATTACATTAGGAGGAAATCCAATTCACACAAATGGAGAATTACCAGCAGTAGGAACTAAAGCTGCTGATTTCAATTTAATAAAAACAGATTTAGGAACGGCTACATTAGCAGATTTTACTGGCTCTAGAGTTGTTTTAAATATTTTCCCAAGTATCGACACGGGAACATGTGCAGCTTCTGTTAGAAAATTTAATGAAAAAGCAAGTACAGTATCAAATACAAAAGTATTATGTGTTTCTAGAGATTTACCTTTCGCACAAAAACGTTTTTGTGGTGCCGAAGGATTAGAAAACGTAATTAATCTTTCTGATTTTAAAGACGGAAGTTTTGGAAAAAACTACGGTTTAGAAATCACTGACGGACCTTTAGCAGGTTTGCATTCTCGTGTAGTAATTGTTTTAGATGAAAATGGTACCATTCTTCATGCAGAACAAGTAAATGAAATTGCTGATGAGCCAAATTATGACGCGGCTTTAGCAGTACTATAATTGATTATAAACAAGATTTTGTCAAGCTGAACTTGTTTCAGTTTCTATTTAGATGTAACTTAGAATCATGTATCGATTTTAAAATCGAAGATTCAACTTAGTTAAACGAGTTCTGTTTGACAAACTCATTTTGATTTGGCAATAAACTTGACAATCAAAAAAAAAATTATAAAATGAAATTCGAAAAAGACGAAACCCTATTTACCGGAAGATTAAAAAGTATGGTATTTGCTTTTAAAGGAGCAATTAAATTAATTACTACAGAACATAGCGTTATGGTTCAATCCTCTTTGGCTGTATTAATGACATTTGCAGGATTCTATTTTGGAATTAATCGCTTTGAATGGATGATGCAAATCTTAGTTTTTGGTTTGGTATTAGGAATTGAAGGTTTAAATACGGCAGTTGAAAAAATTGCAGATTTTATTCATCCCGATTATCATGAACGTATCGGTTTTATTAAAGATATTGCAGCAGGTGCTGTATTTTTTGCAGCCTTAACAGCTATTGCAATCGGATGTATTATTTATTTTCCGTATTTGTTTTAATTTAGCTACTTTTGTAAAAATTGTTCCGTTTACATGGCCAAAAAAACTAGCAAAGACACTGTTAATTCTACTACAGAAACCAAAGAAAAATTTTCTTGGCGCATAAGTCGTCAACAAAAATTTATCCTTGGAATTTTACTTATATTCTTATCAATTGCACTACTGCTTTCGTTTATTTCCTATTTTATTACAGGAAATAACGATCAAAACGTAGTAAACGAATTAGCAAACAGAAGTGCTAAAGCCGACAATTGGCTTGGTAAATTTGGAGCCTACTTGGCCGATTTCTTTCTATATAAAGGTTTTGGTGTAGCCTCATTTATATTTGTTAGAATTCTGTTCTTAATTGGCGCCTATTTAATCTTAGATATGGCCTTATCTAAATTAAAGAAAAGCTTTTTTTGGGACATTTATTTAATTATTTTTATATCGGTAATTTTTGGCTTTTTCTGGGAATACCTTCCTCAATTAGGCGGAACTGTCGGATTTGAAATGAATCTTTTCATTCAGGATTATATAGGAAAAACAGGAACATTATTGGTGCTATTATTTGGGATTGTACTTTTCTTAGTATTCAAAATTAAAATGTCGCCTGAAAGTTTTACCAAAGTTTTTGAAAAACCACAAGCAGAATTTAATGAAGATATTGCAGCAGCAAAAGTAGAATCTCCTATTACAGAAGAAACACAAGACGATGAAATCAATACCGATTTACCCATCACAACGCCTTCAAACACTAAAAACGATTTTGTTTTAACCGAAGACGAAGAAGAAATGGGTAATTTCGAATTGAAAACCTATCCTTCCACGTTTGAAATAGATAAAGAGTCTTTGAAACCTACCATTGCAACGGCATCTGAACTAAATTTAGATCCAAAACCAGTAGTAGAAACACCAGTAGAAACTAATTTTTCTATCGAAGACAGAAGCATTCCAAAAGAAGATTTTGTAACCGAAGATGCTTTTGTAATTGAAAAAATTGAAGAAGAAGTATTGGTAGAAGAAAATTTAGCGGCTAAACTAGTTCAAGATTTTGGATTATTTGATCCTACGTTAGAATTATCACATTATCAGTTCCCTCCTATTGATTTACTTAAAGAATATTCTTCTGGCGGTATTACCATCAATCAAGCGGAATTAGAAGAAAATAAAAACAAAATTGTAGATACGTTAAAGAATTACAGCATCGGTATTTCGCAAATTAAAGCTACGGTAGGTCCTACGGTTACTTTATATGAAATTGTACCCGAAGCTGGTATTCGTATCTCTAAAATTAAAAACTTAGAAGACGATATTGCGTTATCGTTAGCAGCATTAGGAATCCGTATTATTGCGCCAATTCCGGGTAAAGGAACTATTGGTATTGAAGTACCAAATAACAATCCGACAATGGTTTCTATGAAGAGCGTAATCTCTTCTCCAAAATTCCAAACCGCTGAAATGGAATTGCCTATTGCGCTAGGAAAAACTATTTCTAATGAAACATTTGTTGTCGATTTAGCTAAAATGCCTCACTTATTGATGGCGGGTGCAACTGGTCAAGGAAAATCGGTTGGATTAAATGCGGTGTTGACTTCCCTACTCTACAAAAAACATCCTGCAGAAGTAAAATTCGTTTTAGTAGATCCGAAAAAGGTAGAATTAACCCTTTTTAATAAAATTGAACGTCATTATTTAGCTAAACTTCCTGATGGTGGCGATGCTATTATTACCGATAACACAAAGGTAATCAACACCTTAAATTCGTTATGTATTGAAATGGACAACCGTTATTCTTTATTAAAAGATGCCATGGTGCGTAATATTAAAGAATACAACGAGAAATTCAGAAACCGTAAATTAAATCCAGAGAACGGACACCGCTTTTTACCTTATATTGTTTTAGTAGTAGACGAGTTTGCCGATTTAATTATGACAGCGGGTAAAGAAGTAGAAACGCCTATAGCACGTTTGGCACAATTAGCTCGTGCCATTGGAATCCACTTAATTATTGCTACACAACGTCCGTCTGTAAATGTAATTACAGGGATGATTAAAGCCAACTTCCCAGCGCGTATTGCATTCCGAGTAACATCGAAAATTGACTCGAGAACCATTCTAGATTCTGGTGGTGCCGACCAATTAATTGGACGAGGCGATTTATTGTATACACAAGGTAATGAAATTGTCAGAGTACAATGTGCTTTTGTAGATACTCCAGAAGTAGATAAAATTTGCGATTTCATTGGTTCGCAAAAAGCATATCCTGAAGCCTACCTACTTCCTGAGTATGTGGGTGAGGAAAGTGGCATAAAACTTGATATAGATATCTCCGAAAGAGATTCTTTGTTTAGAGATGCTGCAGAAGTAATTGTTACAGCTCAACAAGGAAGCGCCTCTTTAATTCAAAGAAAATTAAAATTAGGTTACAATAGAGCCGGTCGTTTAATAGATCAATTAGAAGCGGCAGGAATTGTAGGTCCTTTTGAAGGAAGTAAAGCCCGTTCAGTTTTAATTCCTGATTTAGTTGCTCTAGAACACTTTTTAAATAATGAACAAAATTAATATCAAAATGAAACGTTTTTTACAAGTTGCAATTGCATTACTAATTGGTTTATCACTTCAAGCTCAAGATGCTAAAAAAGCAAAAGAGTTATTAGATGAAGTGTCTTCCAAAGTAAAATCGTATGACAATATTGTGATTGACTTTAAATATGCTTTAAACAATCCTAAAGAAAACATCAATCAAGAAAGTAAAGGAAATGTAGCGCTTCAAGGTAATTTATACAACCTAAATTTCATGGGAGTTACTAAAATTTTCGATGGTAAAAAAGTGTATACTATTGTTCCCGAAGATGAAGAAATTTCTATTTCAAACTTTAACGCGAACGATGAAAATGCAATGACTCCTAATAAGATGCTAACCTTTTTTAATTCAGGTTACAAATACGCTTGGGACATCCTTCAAAACGTAAAAGGAAGAAAAATACAATACGTAAAATTAACCCCAAACAGTAGCAAAGACCAACGCAAAGAAATTTTAGTAGGGATTGATGTTCAAACAAAACACATTTATACCGTAATTGAAGTGGGTAAAAATGGTTCAAAAACTACTTTAACTGTTAATTCTTTTAAAACAAATCAACCTTTATCGAAAAATCATTTTACCTTTACAAAATCAAAATATCCTAATTACTACATCAATAAATTAGACTAATTTCGTTCGGGTGAAAATATTAGATAAATACATAATAAAATCTTTCATGATTACATTTACTACGGTATTTGTAATCTTGTTTTTTATATTCGTTTTACAAGGAATTTGGCTTTTTATTGCTGAACTAGCAGGTAAAGATCTTGATTTATTTACTATTTTTAAATTCCTTACTTTCTACGCTCCTACTATTGTTCCAATGGTACTTCCACTTTCGGTACTTTTGGCAGCCATTATGACATTTGGTAGTTTTGCAGAAAATTATGAGTTTGCGGCAATGAAATCTTCGGGTATATCGTTGCAGCGTGCTATGAAAATGCTGACTATTACCATCGGAATTTTAGCATTGGTTTCTTTCTTTTTTGCCAATAACGTTATTCCGGATGCACAGTTTCGTTTTATTAACTTACGAAAAGATATTGTGCAACAAAAACCAGCTATGGCAATTGTTGAAGGTCAATTTAATACTATAGGAACTTCCAATATCAAAGTAGATAAAAAAACGGGAGATAATGGCGAATTTCTAGAAGGAGTTACCATGCATGTAAAAAACAACAACATGGGACTTGGTGCTAATACCATAATAAAAGCTAAAAGAGGTGTATTAACCAGTCAAGACGATTCTAATTACTTACAATTAGAATTATATGATGGATATTATTACGAAGATATACATCCAAAAAAGTATGAAGAACGCAAACGCTTACCGTTTACTAAAAGTAGTTTCAAGAAATATGTAATAAATATCGATTTAACTAAATTAAATCAATCCAATATAGACGATGGTAATGTAACCTCTGAAAAGATGCTAACAGTCCCTGAACTTAGTTTTACAATAGATACGCTTCAAAAAAATTATAATAAAGACGTAATGTCTTATGCCGAAAATATTGTTACCCGTAATGATAATATTTTTAGAAAAAGACAAATCAATTCTACTACAGTACAAGCCAAAACAATCAAAAAAACAGCTCCTAAAAATATTGAAACTCTGTTCAATCCAACAGAATTAAAACAAATTTTGGAAATGGCAAAAAGTAATGCCTCAAGTAGCGAATTCAGTATTCAAAGTAGTAAAACAGATTTAGAAATAAAATCTAAAAATATAAGTAATCACTGGATGGCCATTCATGAAAAATTTGTAATTGCTTATGCATGTCTATTAATGTTTTTTATTGGAGCACCATTAGGAGCAATTATTAGAAAAGGAGGCTTAGGTTTACCTATTGTTTTTGCAATGTTGATATTTATAACTTTTCATTTCATCAACACATTTGGTCGAAAATTAGCACAAGAAGACACTATACCTCCGTTTATTGGTGCTTGGATGTCGTCTATCATTATGACACCATTTGCCGTGCTACTTACTTATAGAGCTACAAATGATATTGGATTGATGATAAATTTTGATTGGATAACAGAGCCAATTATGAAAATATTCAACAAAAAAAATGTAACTGAAGTTAAATTTAAAAAAGAAATAGTTTCATTAGATACAATTCAATTAGATGAAAACAATGCTTTTATAAAAGATTTATTGAATAAAGAAACTCAGGTTATTATTAATATTGTAAAAAATTCAGAGCAATTTAATTACAGCACAGAACAACGTTTATTTGCTCTTAAAATTCTTGAAGACAGAGGGATTTCTCAAAATGATTTACTTGAACAAAATTCTCTTTATAATAAAGAATATTTAAAACTTAACTTTTTAAAAGAACAATATATTAGTTTAACTAATCTAACAATAACATTTTACATCATTTCATTTATATTTTCTGCATTATCAACAATGAATAGTTTTATTGTTGTGGTATTAGGAATTATTAATTTGATATTATTCTATGTTTTCAATTATAAATCACAACAAAATTTAGAAGAGATAAGCAAAATTACTAATAGATATAATTTTACTAATATTTTTGTAGCTCTTTTATTTGGATTTCCATTCTTTATTTTTATTTATCTATACAATAAAAAACAATTAAAAGAAGCATTGGCTGAATTTAATGAATAAATAACATCAAACCCCATGAACAACATACAACTAAACACAATTGAAGAAGCTATAGAGGACATCCGTCAAGGAAAAGTAATCATAGTAGTAGATGATGAAGACAGAGAAAACGAAGGTGATTTTTTAGCAGCTGCAGAAAAAGTAACGCCCGAAATGATAAACTTTATGGCTACGCACGGTAGAGGTCTTATTTGTGCGCCATTAACAGAATCGCGTTGCAAAGAACTAGATCTTCATGCCATGGTACGTAATAATACCGATCATATGGAAACTGCTTTTACTGTTTCTGTAGATTTAAAAGGTAAAGGAGTAAGTACCGGAATTTCAGCTAAAGACAGAGCTTTAACTATTCAGGCTTTAATTGATGCCGAAACAAAACCATACGATTTAGCGCGTCCTGGTCATATTTTTCCGCTAATTGCAAAACAAGGTGGGGTTTTAAGAAGAACCGGACATACAGAAGCGGCAATCGACTTTGCTCGTTTAGCAGGATTTAAACCAGCTGGTGTTATTGTGGAAATTATGAACGAAGACGGAACTATGGCACGTTTACCACAACTAGTGGAAGTGGCTAAAAAGTTTGACTTAAAATTAGTTTCTATTGAAGATTTAGTGGCTTATAGAATGCAACACGATAGTCTAATTCAAAAGAAAGAAGATTTTAATATAGAAACTCGATTTGGAACGTTTAGATTACGTGCTTATTTACAAACCACAAATAAACAAGTACATTTAGCTTTAACAAAAGGAAATTGGAATGCTGGCGATACTGTACTTACCAGAATTAATACTACACAAGTAAATAACGATATATTAGGTACATTAACAAGCGATAACGACAAAAAACTAGATGATATCTTCCGTAAAATAAACGAAGCTGAAAAAGGAGCTATTATCTTCATTAACCAAGAGGTAAAATCGTTAGAATTATTAGACCGAATTACCGAATTAAAAGTCCTACAAAGTCAAGGCGAAATGAAAGCTCCTCAAATAAAAATGGATACAAAAGATTTTGGAATTGGGGCACAAATTTTACACGATTTAGACATTACCAAAATAGAATTACTATCTAACAGTTCTGCTCCTACTAAACGTGTGGGAATGATAGGCTACGGATTGGAAATTATGGAATACAAGAATTATTAAATTCTAAAAAATTAAAAAAACGCTCAAGATTAGTTGAGCGTTTTTTTATTCTCAACCATCAAATAACCCCTAAATCTTTTGTAATAGCGATGAGTTGAATTGTAGTTTTAGCTTTAAATATATCTTTTAATTTACTTATTCTTTTTTCGATATAACTTTTACTATTGGGTGTAATATTTTTTAATTTTAATAATTGCTCCATTTCATCTATACTTACTCCATTTGCTAATTCTTGCAGTACAATAACATCATAATCTCCCAAATCGTTTAAAGTAGAATCGTTAATAAGGTGAACAACATTTTGAGATATAAATTTACCATTAAACAAAATTGTTTCCATTGCTGTTTTTAACTGACTTATACTATTTCTACCTTTATGAACAAAAGCATTAATTTTTAAATCTTCTACCAATGTTTTTATAACAAAAGGCTTGTCTTCTACCGTATAAACTAGAATAGAAAGTTCTGGCATTAACTTTCGTGTAGCTGCTATTAATTCTTCACCACTTGCAATAATTACCGTTCTATAATCTGTTTCAAAAGATAAATCCGAAATTAATAAATCATAAGGTTCATTATCATGTAACGCTTTTTTTAATTTAAGCAATGCATCATCACAATATTTCGCATGGTGAATCTCTTGCACACCAATAGATTCTAATGTTTGAATCAATGCAATATTAATACTATCAAAATCTTCAGCAATTAAAACTTTCTTAAACATAGTCTTTAATTTGGAATTATCATTTTAACTTTAAACCCTTTTCCAGGTTCAGTATCAAAAGTAATAGTTCCTTGTATAGAAAAAATACGTTTTTCCACATTTTCAAGTCCATTTTTAATAATAGTGCTTTTTTGGGCACCAATTCCATTATCAGAATAGTCAATTTCAACACAATTATCATCGTTTTTAAATCGAAGAGATACTACAGAACATTTACTATGCTTTTTCATATTCACCATTAATTCCTGCAAAGTTCTAAATACTACGATTTTGGTTTCTCTATTCCATTTTAAAGAAACACCATCAAAATGTTGTAAAATAACATGTATATCATTTGAAGCATAAGTTGAAATCATCGTGCGTAACTGCTCCTCATATAAAGCATCGGTGCGAATTTCGTTATTTTCTTTAGAAATATTTCTAGCCCTAGTATAAATGGTATCCAAATGATGTAAAAGCACCTCTTTATTAGCCGATTGTTCAAGATTTTGAGTTTCCGCAAAAGCAATAGTATTATGAACATCATTAGCTAATTCATCATGTAATTGTTTAGAAATTTTAGTTTCGGTTTCATATTGTGTTTCAAATAACTTTCGTTTATTTCGTTGTAGCGTTAAACGATAAAGTAAAGTAAAAATAACAATACTAAGTACCAATAATAAAATATAAACATACATTTTAAACTGATATTCTGCCTTTTCAACTCTTATTTTTTGAGCATCATATTTAATTTTAGCAAACTGATTTTTAGATAATTGACGTGCTTTTTGCAGACTATCATTTAGTTGAATATAACGGTCATGAAACTCATTTTTTTTATCTAAATCTGCACTCGTTTTAAATAATAAATTCAACGCTTCTAATTGATCATCTGGTATAACAGCATTTTGAGCAGAGGAATATGCTTTTGAAGCCCAATCAAAAGCAATTTTGGGTTGCTCTTTTTCATAAAATTTAGCCAAATGCATGTAAGAAGAAACCAACTGACTATCATCATAATTAGATGTTCTAATAGCCAAAGCCTTATTCATATAGGATAATGCCTCTTTCCTTTTTAATTGAAATAAAAAGTAACCTTTATTATGAAGAACCCTCGCATATTCTAGCGGTGCAGCAACTAACACCGGATTATTTTCAATTTTATTTAAAATCGAAATTGCCTTATGATAATGATGCTCTTTAGAATATAAATAAGCTATATTATTTTGAATAATACAACGTGTTAATTCATCATCTGTAAGTGATAAAGCTTTATCATAATACACTAAACCATCATCAAAATTATTTAAATGTGTAAAATTTAATCCCAATCCTATATAGGCATTTACTTGATAAGCAATTGGAATACTCGCATCAAACAATGCAATTGCCTTAGTTGCCGTAGCTTCACTTCCTACATAATCACATTCTATTTTCTCAATCTCTGCCATGCGCAATAAACAATACACCATTCGTTTAGTATACTGTTGGGCCTCATTATGAGTAAAAGATTGATCGTAATAATAGTAAGCCTCTCTATACTTTTGCTGAGCATTTAAAGTTTCGGCCAATTCTAAATTTTTATCTAACGCAGGTGAAATTTCTGAAATATCATTTTTACATGAAACCAGCAAGCAAAAGGCACTTAAAAAGAAAAACTTATATAAAAACATCTAATTTATTTAATACCCGAAATTAATAAAATTTCATTGAAAAGGGGCTGATATTAACTATAAATATTTTTATTTAAAATACGGAAATACACATGTTTTAAAGTTTTCAAAAGAATAATTTTGAAAGTAAATATAAGAAGTTCTACTTTTTATCGTTATTTATGAACCAAATCTTATTACGTATGAAAAATTATTTCAGCACACTCCTGCTTGTGCTAAGTCTATCTATTCTAGTAGCTTGCACAAAAAACAAATCAGAAGAAACGGTTAGAACTGAAGAAGAAAATGCCTTAGCACCTCCTCTACCTCAAGCCAATATTACTTTTGAAAAGTATTCTATTTTACCTACAAAAGACACAGTAATTCACCATCAATCTGGTGCTGTTATTACGATTCCAAAAAATGCATTTTTAGATGAAAATGGAAATAGTGTTACTAAACCTGTAGCGGTAAAATTCAGAACATTTTCAAATCCATTAGAAACCTATTTAGCCGGAATTCCTATGGAAATTACAGACCAAGACGGAAACACACAAGTCTTTGAATCGGCTGGTATGTTTGAAATAAATGCGTCCTTCAAAGGAAAAAATCTAAAAGTAAACCCTGAAAATAAAATTAAGGTCGGACTTCCAAGTTATACCGCTGATACTAAATTTAACACCTATGATTTAGATAGTACGAGCAATACATGGAAATTAAACGGAAAAGACAATATAAACGTGATAAAAGAAAGTGATGAATTAGACGCTTTACCCGAAGTACCCATAGAACCCAAAATAGCCACTAAATTTTCGTTTCAAGTTTTCGATAAGCTGAATAAAAACGACAAACTAGAAATGTACAAAGATGTTTGGTTTGATCCTATTGATGGAAAAAAATGCGGATTTGACTTTGCAAAAGATATAATTGTAGAAAACTTGAATAATGGCACTTATCAAGTAACATTTGTGCCTTGGAATAAAATTCCAGATACTGTTAAAACCAAATGCATTTGTACACTAAGTTTTAAAGATAATACATCGTATAATAAAGCGCTTAAAGCGTACAAACGAAAATATGCCAGTCTATTAAATAAAGTTGAAAAAGAAAAAGCAATAATAGAAAAGAGATGGGCTATTTACCGAGAAAAAAGAAGGGTTTATCAAGCGTATTTTCTCAATAAAAATATGGATAAATTAAACGAATCCCAAAAAATAATGCGTACGCTAGAAGTCTCTAATTTCGGAATTGTAAATTTAGATTGGCCACATGCCTATCCGCAAGGGGCAAATGTTGCGCCTATATTTGTTGATGAAGATGGTAATGCTTTGGCTTTAAAAAACGTTATTTTAATTGAAAAAGGTGAAAATGCCATTTACAGATATCCAAATAATATTTACTTTAATCCTAATGAAGAAAACACATTAATTGGAATTACAGCTAACGGATTACTCGCCTACTATACAACAAACGATTTTAAATCTTTACCATCAACAAAAGAAAAAGTAGTTTTTAAAATGCGAGTTCACCCAGTTCCATTACAATCGTACGAAGAAATAGTAAAAGTGTTTTTTAGTAAATCGTAATACTATTAAAATGCAATTACACAAACACACTATTAATGTTCTATTAATAGTGTGTTTTAGTATAGTATAGTATAATATGTAATGATTTTTTTTTCTACAACCCGTTCACAAAATTTACGTCAGTTCGAGTAATTTTCGATAGAAAATTGTATCGAGAAGTTTTCCTCATCAAACAATAAATAAATCTAATACCCGATGAATGAAATTTACGTCAGTTCGAGTAATTTTCGATAGAAAATTGTATCGAGAACAAGTCAAATTTCATTAATAACAACTTTCTTTACACTTCATTTCGAGTGCCAAGCGTATCGAGAAGTTTTCCTCTTCAAACCACAAAAATAAATCTAATACCCATTGAATGAAATTCACGTCAGTTCGAGTAATTTTCGATAGAAAATTGTATCGAGAACAAATCAAATTTCATTAATAACAACTTCGTTATTCGTCACTTCAAGTGCCAAGCGTATCGAGAAGTTTTCCTCTTCAAACCACAATAATCAAAGCTAAAAGATTATTTAGAAAGTAATAAAAATAAACTACTCTTTAAAAATATTCATTTCCTCATTGTAAATCGGGCTCTCAATATTTAAAAAGTTCAAAACACTATGAAAAACATGATATTGAGAAAGCATGTCAAATTTCTTAATCTTTTTAGAACTATCCTCTGGAAGCCATACAATAAAAGGAATTTCATATTGTTCTTTAGGAGCAATACTCATTGGAATACCATGCATATACAAGTTTTTTTCACCTAAAGATTCGCCATGATCAGAAACAAAAAGCAGTGTGCTTTTATATGAATCTAATTCTTGTAATGCTTCTATTGTTTTGTGCAAAATATAATCGGTATAAACAATTGTATTATCATACGCATTTATAAGTTCGGCTTGAGAACAATTAGACAATTCAACACTTTCACAAACCGGTTTAAAATGTTCAAATTGTGAAGGATATTTTTTGTTATAACTAGGACCGTGACTTGTGCTTGTATGTAAAATAATCAAAATTTTGTTCTTTTTACTAGCTAAAATTTGTTCTTTTAAACCATATAAAAGTACTTCGTCATAATTACAATACTCTTCTTTACAATTAGTCTGTAAATAGGCTCTATCTTGATAATTTTTAATATGAACAGGTGGCTCTCCCCAGTTAGAAGTTCGCCAAATTACTTCAACATCATTGCGATATAAATAATTAGGTAAAATTTCATATAAATCACCTGTTTCTTTATGATCTAAAATACTTTTTACTCCAGCAGTAGTATAAGTGGCACTAGAATTGGCATCAAAATGGAATAAATTTTGAGTTTTAGACAACAACGGATTCGTATTTTTACTGTAACCATACAACGAAAAATTTTGTCTTCGAGCCGATTCTCCAATAACCAAGACCACAACTGCCTTTTCATTATCCTTAATTTTAGCATCAGGAAGTAAAATTTCTTTTTCATTTTTCTTACTCTCATGAATATAAAAAAGAGAGGTATTCACTACATAGGACCAAGGCATCGCTAAACCTCCTAATCGTTTTGAATTCTTATCAATCCAAAGCCAATTACTTGCATTAACAAAAACTAAAACTAATGCAAATAGTAAAGTAAGTGATGAAAGTATTGAAAATCTCTTAAAAGAAACGCGTTCAACTTTACTTCTAAGAATAAAATAACTTGGTAAAACTCCTAAAAAAAGAAGATATAACACCATTTTATAAGAAAAATAACTACTCGATTCATCGTAATTGGTATTAAACACATTACCTATCATGCTTTCATCTACAATGATGCCATAAGTAGCTACAAAATAAACGGCAATAGCATTCATTAAAAAGAACAACACCAATAAAAATTTGCCTATTCGTTGAGATAAATACAACAGTAAAAAAAACACAAATGCATTTAATACAATCATAAGCACAACTAAACTTGCAATTACAAAAACGCCGCTAAAACTTTTATAATTGATATTCTCAAATACGAAATTAAAAAAAGGAATATGAAAAAATAAGAAGTTAAGACAACTAATAAATAAAACAAAAGAAAGAATCTTAAAGTTATTTTTTAAAGTAAACATAAATAAATTTATAAAGAGCAACAAATAAACTAATTAATGCTAAATAAAACACTATAATATTTTCATTAAATATTTTTATAGAAACCGAAACGAAACAAGCTACGATTGCAATAATAAATACTGGAGCAAATTTCTTTAAACAAATCCAATTCCAAATCTTATATCTTCTACTAATCATAATTCCTAATAATGCAGATATAAACCCCACTATACTCCCAACCAGAACATCAAGAGGAAAATGGGCTCCTACAGCTACTCTAGACAATCCAATAAGATATCCTAATGAGAGCATAAGAAAAATCCAACCCTCTTTATACACGCTTTTTTTAGGCATAAAGGCAAGCATTACTATGGTTAAAATCGTAAAAACAGTAATGGTATGACCTGATGGCAAGCTACTAAAACCATGTAAAGTGCGCCCTATAATAATAAAACTACCTTCATCTAAAATTTCAGCAGGTCTGGGAATTAAAAATAAATCCTTTAAAAATTTACACAATATCGCCGATACTAAAAGTCCGGAAATTAATGACTCCCATACTTTTGGTGCATATATAACCAATAGAATTATAAAGGAAAGAAAAATTGAAGCATCTCCTAATTGCGTTAAGTTAAATGCCGTTTTAGAAAACTCTCCAAAATAATGATTCAATTCATAAAACCAATCTTTTTGAATGGCAACATAACCTTGAACATTAAATGCATTATTTACCAAAAGAAATAGAACGATAGTTAGTATCAATAATAGGGGAAGTAAAAATAACCTAGGCTTAATTTTATTCAAATTAGCAATTACAACTGTGTTCATTTTAAGAATTTATTAACAAAAATAAATAAATATCTTAAAAATTGGATAAAAAATTACAGAATTAAGAATAAATTAAGTTTCAAATTTAAAATTCAAAAAAGATGCTTGAAAATTATTTTTTTATTAATTAACCCTCGGTGAGACACTTATTTTATATTTTTCTCTTTAATGCGTTCAATTCTTTTCTTGTAATTAGCATTTGCACTGTCAGTATAATTGAGATTGGAATTTCGCCTTTTAATTAAATTCCATTTTATGAATCAGTGTATTGTTCTTAAAATAATAAGCTTCGTAGTAAGTTGAGCCTATGGTATGAACTTCTTCAATTACAACTTTATCTGCATTTTTAATTGCTACCAATTCTTGTTGGGCTAACGTTAGTTCGGTTATTGGAATAATTTGCTCAAATTCAAACCCCTCATTATAGGTAAATTCAAGGGCATAGTTTGCATTTTGCCATTTCAATTTACTTTCCAATCCTTTTTCAATTACTGCGGTATCAATAGTTCCATTATTAGCAACTAACAAATCGGAACCAGATTGAGAAAGCAGCAAAAAACCCGATACCACCATAGCAAAATAGCCAATTTTTTTAAACAATAGTTCACTCAATTTAGGTAAAATCCATTTCATGGTTAAAGAAGAAAGAATGGCAGCAACAGCAACAACAATACCAATATAAACAACTTTCATAGTTATTAAACCAAACAAAAAATACAAAACAATTTTAACCAAATGTAAAATAATTTCATTGGCGGCTCTTGTTGCTACAATTTCTTCTTTTGTAAGTCCGTAACGTAAATAAAAACGGTTAAATAGCAACCCCACAGCGCCTGTTAATCCTGATAAAAAACCGGCAGAAAATCCAATAAGTGCTAAAATAAAATTTTTAGGCTTTTCGGAGTTGTTTAGTTCCTTTGGTTTCTTAAAAAGAAAGGTTAAGTTACTCATTAAAAAAAGTCCCATGGCAATTTCCAAGTAAACAGGATTTACATATTTCAGCAACCAAGCCCCTAACCATACCGCAGGTAATGCAGCGGGTACAAAATATTTAACAATTGGCCAACTAATGCTTTTTCTAAAAATAGCAAGTCGAGAAGCCGAACTTGTAAAGGTACCAATGGATAAAGCGGCAGGAACCTGACTAATTGGTAAAAGTCGACCAAGTATTGGTATAAGCATAAGTCCTGCACCACCACCACAAATGGCACTTATAGAAAATGCTAAAAAACTAACTATAAATATGATGATTAATGTAATTGTCATGCTTTGTTTTTGAATGTAAATGGCAGTAGATTATTCCGCCCAACTTTATTTACCATCAAATATAAACAACTTATAGCAACCCTTTAGGTGTAATTAAATTTTAATACTTATTTAACAACATAACAAACTAAACGTATAGCTAATGTTGTCTATGAAAAGTGCAAAGTCAAAGCTTAATACTCTGTGTAGCTCTCTCAACACAAACCATCCCGAAGCTTCGGGAAAAAAAACTCGGTGCATCTCTATATAACAAACTATGTCCCTATGTGTTTAAAAATCCGTCACCATCAGCGCTTCGCCAAGGCGGACCCGTATAATCCGAGTGCTAAAACAATGGCAAGTTCAAATTCAAAAATCAACTTCAAAAGTGAAACGCTCGGTGTAGCTCTCTCAACGCAAACAATATCAAAAAAAACTCGGTGAAGCTCGGTGTAAATTTCTCATTAGCCTTCGACTTCGCTCAGGGTGACAATCGAGTCAACCCGTATCATCCGCGTGCCAAAACAATAGCAAGTTCAAATTCAAAAATCAACTTCAAAGTGAAACGCTCGGTGTAGCTCTTTCAACACAAACAATATCAAAAAAAACTCCGTGAAGCTCGGTGTAAAAACTTAACCACAAAGGGCACTAAGAATGCACAAAGAACATAAAAAATCTATGATTCTATGTGGTTAAAAAATCCGTCACAATCAGCGCTCCGCCTTGGTGGACCCGTATAATCCGCGTGCTAAAATAATGGCAAGTTCAAATTCAAAAATCAACTTCAAAGTGAAACGCTCGGTGTAGCTCTCTCAACGCAAACAATATCAAAAAAAACTCGGTGAAGCTCTGTGTAACAAACTATGTCCCTATGTGTTTTAAAAATCCGTCACCATCAGTGCTCCGCCAAGGCGGACCCGTATAATCCGCGTGCTAAAACAATGGCAAGTTCAAATTCAAAAATCAACTTCAAAAGTGAAACGTCCGATACTTCGGACCTAGTGTAGCTCTCTCAACGCAATCCATCCCGAAGCTTCGGGAAAAAAACTCGGTGCATCTCTGTGTAACAAACTATGTCCCTATGTGTTTAAAAAAATGCAACAAGCTTAACAGCATAACAAAACAAAAAAACCTCTTATACCTTAATTATTTTTTGTTAAATTAGTAATCATGCCTTTAAATATAAAACCATGAAAAGGAAGAACCGAATACCAATACAACCTTCCTAACAACCCTAAAGGTCGGAAAGTAGCCGTTTGAACCAATTGATTGCCAACAATTCTAAATTCCAGCCAAGCTTCTCCGGGTAATTTCATTTCAGCAAACAGCAACAAACGTCCTTCTTCCTTATTCGCATATAAAACCCGCCAAAAATCTAATGCATCACCTGTGTTTAGTTCGTTCTCAGAAGTACGCCCTCTTCTTAGTCCTACTCCACCCGTTAGCTTATCTAAAAAACCTCTAATTTTCCATAACCAATTACCATAATACCAACCCGTATTTCCTCCAATACTCCAAATTTTGTTAATACAATTCTCTTGGTTTTCAACAGTACTAGTTCTTCTGTCTTTAAAACATCCAAAAGAAGGAACTTGAATAAAATCGGACACATTAAAATTTAATCCACTACTTGAATAAGCATCTTTCCAACTGGAAATAATTTCGTTGTTTTCAATCTTACTAAAAGCTCTTTTTAAGGCTGCTGTATAACTTAAGGGTTCTATTCCAAGAATAGTATTCAGTTTATTATCTCTACAAACCACCTCTACTTTCATACTATGTACTAAAGAAGTGGCAAGGTTATAAGACGTAGAGGTTACAAAATACAGCCAGTAAGAAGAAAGTTTTGGAGTCATTATAGGAACAACAAAAATGCTACGTTTTAAATTACGCACTTTTCCAAAATCCAATAACATATTTTTATACGATAGTATATCAGGACCTCCTATATCAAAATTTTGATTATAGGTTTCTGGATGAAACAAAGTTTTGGAAAGAAAAGCAATAACATCTGAAATTCCAATAGGTTGGCATTTGGTATGCAACCATTTGGGAGTCACCATAACAGGTAGTTTTTCAACCAAATCTCTAATAATTTCAAAAGAAGCACTTCCGGAACCAATAATAATTCCTGCTCTTAAAGTAGTAAAATTATAAGCCCCTTTACTTAGTTCTAATTCTACGTTTTTTCTTGAAGTTAAATGTTTAGAAAGTTCTGTTTCATTAACAATACCACTTAAATAAACAACATGTTTCACTTGGGTTTTTTGAAGCGCATTTCTAAAATTTATAGCTGAAATTTCTTCCATAGATTCATAATCTCCTGCCGAAGACATAGAATGCACTAAATAATAAGCTCCATCAATATCTTCAGGAATACTTTCAAGAGATTTTTCATCCAATAAATCAATCTGAAGCACCGTTATATTTGCTTTTAAAGATTCTGGTGGATTAAATCTATTACTATCTCTAACGCAACAAACAACTTCGTGTCCTAATTCAATTAAAACCGGAAGCAATCGTTTACCAATATAACCTGTAGCACCTGTTAGTAATATTTTCATATCGTTTTTTTATAATATAATTTGTAACAACTTTAGATTAGTAAATAAGAAATGCTATTCGAAATCTAATCCGTAAGGCTTAAAGTTATAATTTTTTACGATTAAAAATTAAATTAACTTTTTAAACCGTACCTAATAGTACAATATAATTATTGGAAAACTATACTAAATATAAAAAAATATCAAATTTAACCCTCTGGTATCCTTTGTTTTTGTTGAAGTTTTATTGGCTGAATTTCGTTTCTGAAGAAAATGAAATAAAGGCAGAATAAAAAAAGGGCAGATTAAGTTATCTATACCCTTTTTTATATTTAAAAATATTATGCTTTAACAGAAGTAAGTGCTTCGCAAACTTCAGCACATTTTTTACATGCTTCAGCACATTCTTTACAACTTTCATGATGAGATGCATGTTTAGCACACTCTATCGAACATGCTTTACAAATTTTAGCACACAAATCGTGTAGATCTTGTGCGTATTCAGAACCTCTTGCATCAAATCTTGCGCACAATGCACAAATGTCAGCACAGTCGCGGCACAATAGGATACAATCTTGATTGCCATCTTTAATACAATCTGTGATACATTTTTCGCATGTAACTAAACAAGCTAGACAAGCTTCAATACAACTTTTTAAATTTTTCATTTTACTTTGATTTACATTGTGAATGAATTTTCATAATGTGGTAAATGTAAATACTTTATAAAGCAGACATGTTACATAATTATATAGATTATAGGGTATCATTCACTCCTTTTTTCTTTATAATGGTGAACTTTTAGTTTGATATTTAACTAAAAATTAATAAACGTTTTTAAAATTCATTTTTAAAATAATCTACCTTTATAAATATGATGAAAGGATTTTATTTTAAACAATACGAAGCACCCTATCAAACCCCTTTTGATAGACTTTTTGGTATTTTTAAAGAGTTAATAACGCATACTTCGGGCGATTTCGACGAAGCCATTGATTGGTTGCGTGAACTTGATGTAGAATACAAATTAACCGATGAAAACTACACCATCGACGATTTTATTGAAGATTTAAAGAAAAAGGGATACATCCAAGAAGAATTCAAAGAGGACGGCTCTTCTGGTGGAATAGGTATCACCGCAAAAACCGAACGTGCGATTCGTCAACAAGCTTTAGACCAAATTTTTGGGAATCTTAAAAAAGCAACTGGAGGAAATCACAAAACCAAGCAAACGGGAACTGGGGATGAACACACAGGAGAGTTACGTGAATTTAATTTTGGCGATGGACTCGAACGAATTTCTTTAACAGAAAGTCTTCGTAATGCACAAATCAACAATGGTGTGGAAGAATTCATGCTTACAGAAAATGATTTAGTGGTTGAAGAAACGCAGTTTAAATCGCAAATGAGTACTGTTTTAATGATTGACATTTCGCACAGCATGATTCTTTATGGCGAAGACCGAATTACACCAGCCAAAAAAGTAGCGATGGCATTAGCCGAACTAATCACAACTCGATATCCGAAAGATACACTCGATATTTTGGTTTTTGGTAATGACGCTTGGACAATTGCTATTCGCGATTTACCTTATCTAAAAGTGGGACCTTATCATACCAATACCGTCGCTGGATTGCAATTGGCAATGGATTTGCTCCGAAGAAAACGCAACACCAACAAGCAGATTTTTATGATAACTGATGGAAAACCAAGTTGCGTGAGAGAAAAAAATGGCGATTATTATATGAACAGCAATGGGCTCGACGAATATATCGTTGACAAATGCTACAACCAAGCGCAACAAGCCCGAAAATTGCATATTCCCATCACTACTTTTATGATTGCAAATGATCCTTATTTACAGCGATTTGTAGATAATTTTACGGAAGCTAATCAAGGGAAAGCATTTTACACGGGACTAAAAGGACTTGGTGAAATGATTTTTCAGGATTATGAAGCAAATCGGAAGAAGAAAATTAAGTAAGTAGTGTTCTGTCTCAGTTTGCAGAAGCAGTTTACAAATTATCAGGAACAAACTAAATCATCATAAACTTTTCAATTCAAATAATAATTAAATGAATAACATAAAAACACTTGGCGAATTAAAATTATCTGGATACCAATCAAAAAGTATAAAAGACGAATTGCGCCATAACCTAAGAGAAAAAATAAAATCGGGAAAACCGGTTTTTGAAGGAGTTTACGGATTTGAAAATACGGTTGTTCCAGAACTTGAAAGAGCGATTTTGTCTCGTCACAACATCAATCTACTTGGACTTCGTGGTCAGGCAAAAACCCGATTGGCACGCAAAATGATTGAATTATTAGACGAATATATTCCCGTAATTGCTGGTTCAGAAATCAATGACGATCCCTTAAATCCAATTTCTCGCTTTGCAAAAGATTTAATTTCAGAAAATGGCGATGCAACTCCAATTGAGTGGATGCATCGAAGCGAACGTTTTTACGAAAAATTGGCAACGCCAGATGTTACGGTTGCCGATTTAATTGGTGATGTTGACCCTATAAAAGCAGCTAACTTAAAGCTTTCTTATGCTGACGATAGGGTAATTCATTTTGGAATGATACCAAGAGCCAATCGTTGTATATTCGTAATCAACGAATTACCCGATTTACAAGCCCGAATTCAAGTGGCACTTTTCAATATCTTGCAAGAAGGCGACATTCAAATCCGTGGTTTTAAGTTGCGATTGCCTCTCGATATGCAATTTGTTTTTACTGCAAATCCAGAAGATTATACCAATCGTGGCAGCATCGTAACCCCTTTAAAAGACAGAATTGGTTCTCAAATTTTAACCCATTATCCAGAAACTATTGCCATTGCAAGAGCCATCACGGAACAAGAAGCCAAGCTCGACGAATCGCAATCAGATTTGGTTTATGTCCCAAGTTTCGCCAAAGATTTGCTAGAACAAATTAGTTTTGAGGCACGAGAAAGCGAATACATCGACAACAAAAGTGGTGTTTCGGCACGTATGAGCATTACCGCTTACGAAAATTTGTTAAGCACTGCAGAAAGAAGAGCTTTGAAATCTGGAAACGACAAAACCACTTTACGCTTATCCGATTTTATGGGAATAATTCCTGCAATTACAGGCAAAGTAGAGTTGGTTTATGAAGGAGAACAAGAAGGAGCTGCCATTGTTGCACAACATTTAATTGGCGATGCCATCCATACTTTTTTTCCAGCTTATTTTCCTAAGATTGAAAAATTAGAAAAACAAGGCGAAAAAAATGCATTTTCAGATACAATAGAATGGTTTTACGCATGCGGTTTTCAATTATTAGATGATTGTTCTGACGAAGAATACCAATCAATTTTAGATGATGTTGCGCCATTGGACATTTTAATTAAAAAATACCAGCCACAAACCTTACAAGAAGATATCTATTTTATGAAAGAATTTATCCTTTGGGGATTAGTAGAATATGACAAACTATCAAAAGACCGTTTTGAAAACGGCTACCAATTTAAAGATACCTTGGGCAGTTTTATTAATAAACTATAAAGCAAAAGCGGATTTGAAATTCAAATCCGCTTTTTTTATCTCCAAAAGAAACCAATTAACAAAACACCCAACAATCCCACTAGGAAAAATAAACAACCACTACTAGTAGTTCGATTATACACCCGATTATACAAAGCTTTTTTAGGATCGGTTAACCAGCCCATGCCTATGGATGCTTTAAAACCTAAATTATGACGTATAACACGCTGTACAGAAGTACGTGCTGCAATACGTTTAGTAACAGATGGAATTCTAAAACCTATTTTCATTACTCTTCCTTTTTTGTTTTTTGATACCTAAACTTATTTCGGTTATAATATATTGCTTCTCATTTATTGTTTTAATACTGAACGCGAAAGGATTAGCTTCGCTGAACTTCGTTTCGCGCACGAGCGTTGAAAGGATTCAATTTGTTAAAAATTATCAAATAATGGTTTATTACTCAAATCTTGAACCCAATCACTAATTTCAAAATGAAACCAATTACAGAACGTTTTGTAATCTAGTTTTTCAGGCCAATCATTTTGGTCAGTCCAAATACCAAATAGTTCTTCTTCAAAAATTTCTTTATAATATTTTTTAATGTGCTTATCTGCATTATCAAAATCAGGATTTGTTAAATAAGTGTGTGATTCACCTAAAACATTAATTTCCATTGGAAATTCTGGCGTTAAGGTATTTGCCCAATCTATAAAAGGTTGTTTTGGGGTAATGGTTATGGCACTTCTGTTCATAATTTTCTTATCTTAACTTTTTTATTGTTTATTAATCAAAATCGAGAGGTTTAATTTATGATTCTTCAACTATCTCTATATCTTCATATCTCAACTCCCCGCTGCGCAAAGTCTCCCGACTTTGAGCTATCAATATTACTTATCAAATAGAATTAAACTCCTTTTTTTTATAATAAGCTATACTATTTCAACTGAAACCCTGCTTCTACTTCCCACTTATAAAATCAATCACAACTTTATTTGTGCTCGCGTGAAACATAAACATCCTGTTCAAGTTGTTTCATTACAATAGAGTTGATACGGAAAATTATTAAAAATTTTGGCTAGATTAACTTCGGAATAGGATATGATAGCGGTTGTTTAGCACATCTTTGTATTTTCCTTTGTATTCCTCCGATAGGAATGAGTTATCAATCCATTTAAGGGCTAGTTCTTTGTTTTTTATGAATCTTTTTGAGAGGCTAGTTAGTTGTTTTTGGTTGAGTCCTAAACTTAAACCTAATCGCTCAAAGTGCTCCCATTGTATTTTCTTCTTTTTACCTTCTAATGTTAAGGCTAATTCTTCTGTATCGTCTGGGTTTACGATGGCTACATTTAGCAGGTCATAAGCAGGTGCTAATATCCAACTGTCTTCTTTTTTAATCATGGAGAAGTTTTTTAAATGCATATCGTTGTTTCCTGTTAGAAACGAAAAAATGGCTATTTCTAGAAAGTATAGTTTGTCTAATAAGGTGTTGTCTGAAAATTCATTTAGTGCTTTTCCTACCTTTTCCATAGAACTTTTGTATTTGTCGAATGCTTCGGTGATTTGGAACATATCGAGCATGTGGATTTTTTCTCCAGTTTCGGTACGGTCGATGCGTTTTGTGATATAGGATAATTCGCCTGATTGTATACGAATTAAACTTGATTTTACTACATTAATACCAAATGCTTCCGCAATGCGCATGGTTACATGTTCGTTTTCGGGCATTTCTGGAAAGTGGTTGGATGGTGGTTTAAAAATATAATTTCCTCCCAAAGCTCCTACTACTGTCAAACGCCACTTGTTACCGTCTTGCATGGTATCATGAATAACCGATAATGATAATTTAGGTTGTACTCCAGGAACTGCGACACTTCTTTCTACTACATTTTTAGCTAGTTCCGACATTTGTTGTAAAGAATGTTCAAAAACAGGTTGTTGTTTAGTTCCAAAAAAATCCAAACTGCATGCTTCGTGAAAATCACCCGATGCATTTTTATCCAATGCTTGATAACAATATATACACTTTTTACTCATTTTCGTTCTGTATGGGTTGAACACTTACGGCTCCTATGCAGTTTTGACAACATGCTAATAATAATCCCATACGATCATTGGGATTGATTTTCCAATTTTTTGAAGCAATGTCTAATAACCACCCTTCTGGAATTAAACCTTCGAAAAAAGGAAATAATCGTTTATCGGTATAAGGTTTACTACTTACTGGCATAGTTAATGAAATTGACTCTTTTGGATGTTCGGCTATGTATTTTTCATCGTATTGAAAAACATAATCACCATCATCTGTCTCCGTCAGGATTCCCGCTATAACTTCTTTGTAATATATATTGGCTCTCCTCATGCTGCTTACTCGTTATTTTTCGTTAGTTCTCTTGCATTAACTGGAGCTAGCGTGTGCCCAAACATTTTAAGGACCTGATTTACCTTTTCCAAATTCAGGTTTTCTTTGCCTTGCTCTATTTTTCGGATAACGGTTAAGGCAACTCCTGCACGTTCAGCAAACTCCTCTTGGGTGAGGTTTACTTCGTTTCTTTTGGTTTTAACAAAATTCGCTAATGTCGTCATGATTATATGCTTTTACATCGATTTTAAACAAATATACTAAATTATATGTAAAAACATATAAAATTAATTACTATTTATTTTTTATATGCAAATGAATATAAATTATTCCCTTTGGGAGTTAAGACAAAATAGGTAAAACTGTCTAAAAATGCCATTTGGTAGACATCAACGTAAAACCAGCTCTTATACCTCTGAAATTTGCCCTGTCATTATTTCAGAAAGTATTGCAACCCACTGCTCAAACTCTCTCAACTTTGAGCTATTAATACTGCTTATCAAATAGAATTAAACTCCATTTTTTTATATAAAGCTATACTATTTCAACTGTACCTTTTTATTCGATATTCCTCAAAGTCGGGAGAATTTGGGGAGCGACATATTACTCAAGCTACTTGACAAAGCGTTTGTTTTAATATGGCATGTGTGGCTTTTTTAATATTTCTGAAAACTACAAGGAATCCTTATCTTTTTTAATTTTTAAATTAAAGCTAGGCGCTATATAGTCCTTAGGTAAATAATCCGAAGGAATTGTGGTCATGTTACCATCCCTTGCAGCACGGTAATGAGGTGAAAGAATTTCAATACCCCTCTCGTTACAAACATCTTGAATATTCTGATGCAGATTTGAATAAATTAAGGCTTGTTTACTTGCTTCTCTTGTATAGGCATTAATTTGGTAGGATACATAAAAATCATCAAGGCTTGTTTGCAAAACAAATGGTTTCGGTTCATCAATAATCAACTCGGTACTTAGTGCTGCATCTATCAATGCTTGATGCATATTTTTCCAAGGCACATCATATCCAATCGTAACTGTAGTGTAAATGACTAACCCTTTTTCAGCGGCTTCAATACTGTAATTTGTTGTGTTACCATTAAGAACTGATGAATTAGGGATTGTAATAACCTCATTTTTAATTGTTCTAACACGAGTTACAAGTAGGGTTTTTTCAATCACATCACCTGTAACATCATCAATTTTTATTCGGTCACCAATTTTAAATGGCCGCATATAAGTAATAACCAATCCGGCTACCATATTGGCTATTGCCGAAGATGAGCCCAATGAAAATAGAATTCCTATAAATACCGAAACTCCTTTGAAAACATCTGAGTTGGAACCAGGCAAATATGGAAATATTAAAACAAACATAAAGGCATACAAAAGGAATTTAACTATACTGTATGTTGGCATAGCCCAATCGGAATGAAAACCCGAAATTTTTAGCTTTTCTAATTCGATTTCGTGAAAAATATGTTTTACAAATTTAATAACGTACTTCATTACGAAGTAAATAACAAGGAGTGTGAAAAGATTGGGAAGGTAATCCCATATTCCAATCAAAACGCCCTTAAATGGAGACCAAATCAGATGGAACAAGGCACCAGCCCAATTACGTGAAAATGGAAAGATGCTAAAAATAATTGGTAAAGAAATGTAAAGAAGGATTGCATAAACAAACCATCGGAATATTCGTACCAAGAATAAAATCACCTGCATCTCCTGTTCTGCAGACAGAAAAGTATAATCTTTATAAGATAAACTCTTTAGCCATTTATCCTTTTTAGAGTCAATAAACACTAATAACCTTGTAAAACCTTTGCCAATTAACAAAAAAACCAACCATGCTAATGCTATAACAAGCAATACTAAACCTATCCTAATCATAAGTTTCATCCAGCTATTTTCACTTTTTGACTTGATTATAGAGTTTTTAACTATTTTCTTAAAGTGATCCGCCAATTCAGACATGCCTTTACCATACCAAATTGCATCGTTTTCCGAAATGCTCATTATGATTATTTCTCTATAAACAATGTCATAGGTATTTTCCGATTTTAAAACCAAAATTGAATCTATCTTTAAAAAATCATCTTCGTAGAGTTTTCTGATTTTACCGCTTATATTTAATGCTCTTTCACTGGGTGTTGAAGCACCAATTTTTGAGTATATAAAAAACAAAGTGTCTTTCAAAGCTCCCATTACCGGATAACCTTTAGCTGAATTGCGTAAAGAATCTATATGTAATTTTTTATCAGCTATTCGCTTTTTATCGTTTATCCCAATTGTTTTAAGCTGATTTAGCAAATCTGCTTTTTGAAGGTTATCTGTAGTTTTAAACTTCAATAATTGTAATTCTAATTCTGCTTTTTTAATCGAATCAGCAATTCGTTGCTTTTCAACTTCTTTCAGTTTCTGATTGTAATCCTTTAGGGCAACAATATTAATTGAATCATTTTTTTGAATCAAACCATCCGTCTGTCCATAACATATAAAGCTAAATGATAGTAAAAGCAGCGGTATTATTTTTAAGAATATTTTCTCCATAGTAAAAAGTATAGAATACAAAATAGAATAATCAAATTGAAAAAAATGCGGCTCATTGACAAGCTTTGGTAATCAGGCTACATGGTACGGCTTAACAATGGCCTACAAGAAATTTAAAAAGACAAAGAGTAAGGGATATTTTTCTCTTAATTCTCTCATTTCATCTCCTATTTCTGCTTCAATATCAAGTTTTTATTTCCCTGAATGTTAATACTTTGCATCCAAAAGAAGTGACAACCTGCCAAGACCAAGCCTACACAAATATAAACAAAATTTCGAATTTTCTTAACAAACGAAAACTACTAACTTTACTAGTGGGTTATACCTCAAAGTCGGGAGAATTTGAGGTATCAATACTACTTATCAAATAGAATTAAACACCATTTTTTTTATAAAAAGCTATATTATTTCAACTGTACCTTTTTATTTGTTATTCCTCAAAGCTGGGAGAATTTGAGGAGCGGGTTAATTTTTAGTAAACGTCTAATAAATTAATAAAACAACAAATAATTAAATTACATCAATCAACTTACCATGTAAATCATTTACTTTTTCTTCAATTTCAGTTAATTCAATCATAATATCATTAAACTGAGTATCAATCAAAGCGTCCTTAAATTCAATGTATCCCTCAGGCGTTTTTGACCATTTATTTTTTTTAATCATCTCTAAAACAATAACCATTTTATTTCCATAAGTAATATTATTATCAATATAAGGAACAAATATTGGATTTTGTTTTTTTACTTTTTGTTCAATTACATCAATTATAATCTTAGAAAATTCATCATCAATATCTTTATTTTTAATAATTTGATTTAATTTCTTTAATCTCGACTGAATGAATAATTTATATCTTTCAGAAGCCTCTGCAAAATCTCTTGCTATTTGAATCTGTCTATCAACTTCGTCTTGCTCGTTTAAAATTGAAAAATCAAAAAAAGATTCGGAAGCTATTTTAGATTGTGCAGTAGTCCAATTATTTCCCTCTTCTTTTGCTTCCGTAATAAATTCTTTTAGCCCAATAAATAACTCTTTTTGATCTCCAGACGATTGCTCTATAAATTGGTCAACATTTTTTTCTAGTACATCTGTAAAATTTTGAAATGCAACATTTCCAGGAATAGAATCATTTTTTAAATCCTCCTTATATTTATTTATGGCGATTTTTAATTCGTTTGTATCAATTGTATTTTCATTACTATTTTTAGCAAAATTATTAATTTGACCAAGAAGTGTAATTATAATCAAAACAGTAAAAGTAGTACTACCTCCATTCTGTTTTCTACCTAGAATAAACCAAAACAATATACCAAAAAAAGAAGCAAAAAGTAAAAAGGCAAAACACAAACCAATTGCATGTCCTATAAATTCAGGAATTCTAGTAATCTCTTTTAAACTCATTAAAACAGCAATAAAACATGCCACAGCATAAACAATCCAGTTTGTTTTAGTAATCCTATACGGAAATCGTTTCTTTTCCAATTCTTGAAATTCACTCATATTCTTATATTAATAAATTAAGTAATTATTCTTTCTTTAATTCTCTAATAATTTTATTGGTTCTTCTATCTGCATACATTCTATTCAACGCAGTTACTGCCCATATAAAAGCAGGAATCCAACCAATAATGGTAAGTTGTAATAGCAAACAAATAATTCCCGAACCTACTTTACCCTGAAGTATCAAACTCAACCATGGAAAGAAAAAAGCTAAAACGTAACGCATATTATATAATTATTTTATGTTTTGAGCTTTTATCAAACCTAATTCTATTTCTATTTCTTGCTGTTTTCTCGTTTTAGAAGCCGTTAAAACAATTCCAATAATAAATAAAATCAAACCCACTACAAAAATAGCCATACCAACAGCCATCTCTCCATCATAATCCTTATGATAATTATTAATATCATTTAAATTCTGATAGAAATCACATTTTCGAGTTGTATCTGTGTAAACAAAACCGCCAACACCAAAATTGGTTAATATCAAACCAATAATCAATAATAATATTCCAAATACTTTTTTCATATTTATTTAACTTTTAAACCAATTATCAGTTTCAGGGTCTTTACTTTCAATAGCACTTTTAGCTAACTTTCTTGCGTAACTTGGAATTTCTGGCTTTTCACTTTTATCCAATGAAATTACTTTATTACTTATTTTTTTAATTTCTTCAGTTGTTGTATTTTCAAGAAAATAGTACTCTCTTATTTCCTTGTGTAGAGCTAAATATTTTTCAGCAATTTCTTTGTGATTTGCTCTGTAATTTTTTCCCTCTCCTTCATTCCACAATAGTAGTGCTATTGTCCCAAAAAGACCAACTGCAGATAACCATTTGTCTACTGTTTCATTTATTCCAATGATACCTATAATATTTAACAAAGTACAAATCCAAATTGTATAAGTTATCAATTGTCGTCTTAAATCACAAGCTTTGAAATGACCTTTTGATGTATAAATAGTTTCTTCACCAAGTCTTCTCAACAATTCTTTTTCTTTAGTCTCCATCAAAAATAGGTTTTTCTGTTTTCAATAAAATTGATCCAATTATAGTTTGAGTTGCTATGAATGTTATTTCTTAAAAGTTGCATTTTTACTGCATCACTTTGATATCCATTATTATTAAAAAAATGTATCATCATTTCAGATAAATTGTTTTGATATAACTGTCTACCAAGATATAAACTACAAACTCTTTTTTCAATTTCGAAATTTTTAATTCCTTTTCTATGGTTAAAATTCCAAAGTTTAAGAATTTTAATTAAGTCAATAAATTTCGAATTTTGTCTTCTTAAGGCTATTATGTTTTGTTCTAATTCACCAAAACTCATACTTTGCCAATACAATAAATTTTTATCAGGAATACTTAAATTCCCAAAGTTATCTTCTTTGTATGGTGTTATATTAATTGGAATTTTTTGAAAATCAACCAAAATGGATGGTTTATCTTGCTTAATAGGTGTATTAGGATAGCTTTGTAATAAACAGTTCTTTAATACCGCTAATGCTGATTGTGGATTGCCAGAACCAACATATCTAAAATAAACATCAACATCACTAACTCCTTTTACCATTGTAGCTCTTTTATATGAACCACCAAGGAAAGGCTCTCTAAAATCAGGTTGATAGTTAACAATGTTTTTTAAATAACTTAAAGTATTAGCTATGTTGCTTAATTCGACTTGTGAATAAGAAACTAAATCAACTTTTTGTTTTATGTAGTTGTCAAGCATTGCATGTTATATTTTAAATTTTACTCCCTACTAAAAACATCAGCCAAGCTCTCACTTTGAGTAATAACTCTGTCTGCTTCCATTTTAGCTACGTCAGGCGGATAGCCATAACGCATTAATATTTTCTTTACAGTCAAACGTAATTGTGCCCTAACATCATCACGTTTACTCCAATCT
Source organism: Flavobacterium sp. LMO6 (assembly GCF_009495795.1). Taxonomy (NCBI): domain Bacteria; kingdom Pseudomonadati; phylum Bacteroidota; class Flavobacteriia; order Flavobacteriales; family Flavobacteriaceae; genus Flavobacterium; species Flavobacterium sp. LMO6. The sequence continues at coordinate 226,672 of NZ_WIBH01000005.1, forward strand.
ACTGTTGCATTTTTTCGGATTACATCAACTATAGTATGAATCAAATCTTTCATTTTATCATCATCTAAAAATGATGTAGAATTGTTATCTTTTAGTACACTATAAAAAGCATACTCTTCAGGTGTTAGCCCTAAATCTTTAGATTTTTTATCTTCTAACTGCATTTCTTTTGCAATCTCTGATAACTCTTGTAATACCTGTGCAGAATCAATTTGGTTATTATGATAACGTTTTACAACTGATTCCAACATTTCAGAAAACTTCTTACCTTGAACTAGATTTTTTGCTTTGCGAACTTTAACTTCATCACTCAATAATTTTTTAAGTAATTCAAATGCAAGATTTTTTTGTTGCATATTTTTTACTTCCAATAAAAACTCGTCTGATAAAATGCCAACCGATGGAGCTTTTATTCCTGCTGCTTCAAATATGTCGATCACACCATCGCTTGATAAAGCTTCATCTACAATTTGCTTTATGGCAGTTTCTACTTCATAATCCGATTTTACACCATTGCTGTTAAACTTGTTTATTCTTGACTTTACAGCTTGAAAAAATGCTACGCCATCTTTTATTCTATCTGCATCTGCACTTGGAATTGACATTGCGAATAGTCTTGAAAGTAAAGTAACTTCTTTTAAAAAACGGTCTTTTAAAGTATCACTGGATAATATAAAGTTTTGCGCACCCAATAATACTTGCAACTTTTGAGCCGTATCTGAACCAAAATAGACTTTAAAATTATATCCATTAAACATTTGCTCTATCACCTCAAACTTCTCTTTCATTCCTGCAATAGCTTCTTTTATATCAAATATTGGTGTTCCTTCACCACCACTTTGCAAATAGATTGCCATTGCGTTTCTCAAATCTTGTCCAATTCCTATATAATCAACAATTAGTCCACCTGGCTTGTCTTTATAAACCCTGTTTACTCTTGCAATGGCTTGCATCAAATTAGCACCTTGCATTTTTTTATCAATGTACATTGTGTTTAAACTTGGTGCATCAAATCCAGTAAGCCACATATCCCTAACAATAACTAATTTCAGTTCATCACTAGGGTCTTTCATTCTTGTTGCTAAATCTTTGCGCTGTTTCTTGGTGGTATGATGTGGTTGTAACAAAGCAATATCATCAGATGAACTCGTCATTATAACCTTAATTTTTCCTTTGTCAATATCAGTATTGTGCCACTCGGGTTTTAAAGAAATAATCTCTTGATATAATTTAGCACATATCGTTCTAGTCATACAAACAATCATTGCTTTACCTTCGAACACTTCTTGACGTTTTTCAAAATGGGTAACAATGTCTTTAGCAATGTCTTTTAATCGGTCAGGATGTCCTACAACCGCATCAATAGTGGCTACTTTCTGTTTGGCTTTTTCTAATTGTTCTTCGGTGGCATCAGATATGGCGTTGATTTCAGCATCTATTGTAGCTGTTGTGGCATCGTCTAATTTGATTTTTATTAAACGTGATTCATAACTAATAGGCACAGTTGCGCCATCGTCAACGGCTTGTTTGATGTCGTAAACATCTATGTAATCTCCAAAAACGGCTGGTGTAGATTTGTCTTCTTTTTCTATTGGTGTTCCTGTAAATCCTATGTAAGAAGCATTAGGCAACGCATCACGTAAGTATTTAGCATTACCATAGCGTGTTTCCATACCATCTTTGGTTTCAAACTCTTTACCTGCAAAACCATATTGACTTCTGTGTGCTTCATCGGCAACCACAACGATATTGGTTCTTTCTGATAAAGTATCATAAACATTTCCTGTTTCTGGAGAGAATTTTTGAATAGTAGTAAAGATTACTCCACCACCTGAAACTTTTAATAGTTCTTTGATGTGTTCTCTATTTTCGGCTTGAATGGGTTTTTGACGTAACAAACCAACACAATTGCCAAAAGTTCCAAATAATTGGTCGTCAAGATCATTACGGTCGGTTAACATTACAATGGTTGGGTTTTCCATAAGTGGATGCGTAATAATTTGTCCGCTATAAAAAACCATTGTTAAGGATTTACCACTTCCTTGTGTGTGCCAAACTACACCTGCTTTTCTGTCACCATCGGTGCTGTGAGTAGCCCTTATGGTTTGTGCTACTGCTTTTTGTACTGCATAATACTGATGATACGCCGCTACTTTCTTAACTTTTGTTTGAAAAATTAAACCCGTTTTTTGGTCTTTCATTTCTTCCGATTCAAAAACAGTACAATAGCGAATTAATTCTACCAATGTCTTCTTATCTAACATATATTCCGTTAGAATTTGCAACTCGGTTTTAATTTCTATTCCTTCTTGTTTTGGTGCTTTCCAAGGTAAATATCTTGAAAAAGGAGCAGAGACACTCGATGCTTTGGCATCGATACCGTCAGAAATAACACAAAGCGTATTGTAATAAAAAATACTTGGAACAGAACTTTTATAGGTTTGTATTTGTTGAAAGGCTTTTAGTACTGTAGCTTTTTCATCTGTAGCATTTTTTAATTCGATAAAAACTAATGGTAAACCATTAATGTAAATTACTACATCAAAACGTTTTTCATTGTTGTTTTCTTTGACTACTAATTGATTGACAACCCAAAAACTATTATTTTCGATATTTTCAGTATCTAATAAAGTAACCGGAATACCAATAGTGTTTTCGCCTTTGGTGTATTCAACTGTTACACCATTGGTAAGATGGTTATGGAAACGCTCGTTGTTTTCCATAATATCTTCTGTACCCAAATTGATTACTTTTTGAAATGCTTCAACTCGTGCTGATTCAGGAAGTGTAGGATTCAATTTTTTTAAACACTCTTTAAAATGATTTTCTAAAATAACCGAAGCAAAGTTTTCTCTTTGGGCATTATCACTATATGGCGCAATGTCTGGACCATAAAAATAGGTATAGCCTTGCTGTTGTAATTGAGCAATTAGTGATTGTTCTATGTGGTTTTCGGTTATCATAAAATACTATATATTGTAATGTAGCTTAATTCTGTTTATCAATTGTAAATGATTATCCTTTAACTCCTTAATTGTCCATTGTGGTTTTTGCATAATTTTTAATGAATTTGGGAAGGATTCAATACTATTATTAAAGTATTTAGTTTTCTTATCTGCAAAATCTAATCTGCCTTGACCTGCATTTTTTCTTCGACTAATTAAAACTAAATTTCCTAATTTGTGTGTCCATTCTTCTCTTTCAGCAGGCGTAAAATCATTTATCCATTGGCTTGTTGCTTCTGGGTTTTGTGGTAAAATATGCTCAACTGACATTTCGCTGTAAGAACTGCGCTTTTCAGAATATAAGGGTGCATCTAACAAGAAATCCACTTTTCTTAAAATATAACGCGCATATCTTCTACCATAAATAGTGTTAATATCTAAATCGGATAAGAATTGAGAAGTATTAAATTTGAATGCTAAATCAACAAACAACGTATTTAATTTATCGTCTTTTGAAGTATCCTCTAAGGCGTCTATTTCTTCAATTTTCTTGATAATAGAATTCATTGCATCAATTCTAGTTGTAGGTGTTTCTCTAGCAATCCAATCACCTGAAAATTTATTATCTAAAAGTTTTAAGAAATCAAATATTTTATGATCTCCAAAGCAATGACGGTACACTAATAATGGCGGAATCCAAATATCTGACAAGGCAGTATCTTGCATCACTTTTATTAAATTATCAAATGCCCAATTGTTATTGATATGGTGATTGTTGCCACTAAAAACTATGTCAAAGTGTGTTTTGTATTTTTTGATAATATCAAATGTATCATCACCCTTTTTTAATAGTGGAGCTACATTTTCATATTTTTTAGTAGTGTAATTAAATTTCTTTGGTTTGTAAATATTATCTTCAAATTCTTTTAATAGATTGTGCCTTGCTTTTTCTTTTACCAATATGGTTCTGATATATGATAAAAATAAATCAAAATCTTCTCCTAATTCACCTTCTAGTTCTTCCCAATATTTGGCGTATTCGGTTTGTTTTTCTTCGGTGCTAACTTCTTTAAGGTTTTGAGCTTTTAGTATATCACTATTACGCAATTTGATACCTCTATCATTCAATACTGTAAACAAACGGAAAGCATCTTCTAGTTCACTACTTGCCACATAAACCAAAATAACATATTGACGTAAGTAAGGAAAGAACGTGTCAATATCTAAATTATCATCATTCTCAAACCATTTAGAAATGATTAAAATTGCGTTTGCCATATTTCGAATGGAAACATCTTTTGAAGTTGTAGCAAGTACTACCAATTCCTCTTTTTTCTGCGTGCCGCCTTCTTCTTTAATGTAAGTATTGATAAAGGTTTCTACTTCTTTACGAATGGCAAATTCAATTCTTAAACGTTCAGGTATTCCGTCGTCAGGATTCCCTTTTTGAAATATCGCTTTGGCACAAGTGCTTTTTCGAGTTTCAGTTTTTGTAACGTCTCTAATAACTGCTTGTAAGATATAAAGCGTAGTTAATCTTTGTTGACCATCTAAAACGCTGTTTTCTTGGTAACTTGTTCCTTTAAAGTTTTTAGGTTCACAATGCAAAACCAATGAACCTAAAAAATATTGACTGTCAGGTGTGTTGATTGCTGAATGAGAAATATCATCTAGCAATGAACTTATTTGGTCTTCGCCCCAAACATAAGGTCTTTGATAATCGGGTATGCAAAACCACATATCTTCACCAAAAACATCCTTTATTGTTATTTTATCACTTGCAATTTGCTTGCCTGTTACTTCTATCGCCATATATTTTATTTAATTTTATTCAAATGTTTCTTTTAAAAATTGCAAAACTTCTTTATCAGTAAGTACTTCTTTTTTCGAATCATATAATGAACCGATGAATTCTTTTACATCATCGTCGGCAATAATTCTTCTTATATCCTCATTAGCTAAAGAAGCATTAAGTATTCTAGCTATTTCTTTATCAGAAAGATAATTTATATAAGGCATTAATTTTCCTATTGCACGGTGAGTAATAACAAAACGAGTTGATTTTATTAAATTTTCAATCTCTTCGACGTATTCATTTCGGTTACAGTGGTCAATTATTTCCATAGAATCTGTTTCAATAACATATTCTTGTCCTTCAAATTCAATTAATAGTGCTATATTATCGTTAATGTTAAACCAATATTCTTTAATATTATCTTTTGTTATTGTAATACCTAATACGGCATTAATATTTTCAATAAAATAAGAATCATAAAATTGAGATATTCCATACTTTTTAAAATCGTCATATGAATCAATTATTATAATGTTGGGATGATTTGCTAATGCTTCTTTAAATCTTGCATCTTTTGCAAATACAAATACATACTTATTAGGTATCTCTTGTAAATATTCCAAGATCGTAAAATAAATTAGAGCATCTTTAAATCCCTTATCTGTATTATCTCCAGCTTCAAATGGCGCTTTTTTAAGAATTGCCAATTCTTTTATTAATGGTAGAACGCTATGATCTTTTAAATCAATTGTTTCAAATGGTATTGTTTCTGTATCTAACAATTTTTGAATATAATCTTCTACATCAAAAGATTTTGTGTTTGCTTCATCAACACCAATTAATTTGTGAAAAGGATTGGTTAAAAATTTAGTTTTATTACTTACTAAGCTGCTTCTTTTTTGTCTTTTAATTTCTTGAATAACAGTATCAGGAATAACAATGTCAGCATCTTGTGTAAATCGTTCTAATATTTCACGACCACCCAAAAAATTATTAATTTCTGGGTTTCTTACAACATTTGTATCAAAAATAACTTTCTCTCTCATCCTTATACATTAAATTCTTTTATTCTTATTTCCCCACTCATTAATCTTGGCAATAATTCATCTCGTGTTTGGGTTAGTGATTTTATAGTGATTTTATTTAATGAAATTTTGGTTGTTGTGCTATTTGCTATTTCTGAAAACTTTTTGATTAAGTTAAAGTCAGTTGGCAATAATAACTGATATTCAGGAATTGCTCTTTTTGATAAATGCAAAACTGTGGTTCCATTTGAGTATCCAACACAATGCCCTTTGAAAGCTTTATCTTTCATTAAATAATATAAAAAAGAGGAGCTTATGTCTTTGTGTAATGATATAACTTTTACCAAATCCATCGTTATGTACATTTTTTTAAATCCTCCGTCATCAAATATGAAAGCAGGATTACCCAAAACTTCAGCATCTTGTGTCAAATCTGTATGAGCAACAACAAGGTCTCCAATTTTAACTTCTTGATTATCTTTTGGTTTTCCTCTAAAAGGTTTAAATCCTCTAGTTTGAAATCCACCATTTCTATCAAAACTCTTCAAGGTAACTAGTGCTTCGTCGCTGTATTCAACTAATTCACTTCCTTTATATGAATATCCATTTATTATATCTACTAATTCATTTAATTGAAAAATTCTCCACCCATCAGTCTGCTCATCGTCAATACTATATTTTCCAAACCATTCTGTAAAAATAGTTTGTGCTGTTTCTTCAAGTGTCTTGTTTTGGTCTTGTAATAATTCTATTTTATTATCAAATGATTCAATAATTTGGGTAATTGCATTTTGTTCAACTAAAGGAGGAAGTATTATTTTTAAATTTTTAACAGCTTCTTTTGTTATTGTATTTGTCACAGAACCTAATGCAAAACTTTTTACATACTTTTCATTAACCTTTAGATAGTAATATATAAATTTTGGATTTGCTTTTTCTTTATTAATTCTGATTAGGAATAAATTCATAGCTAATGAAATAGGTCTATTTAATTTTGGCGCATAATAAATTGAACCTGCATTTGCTATTTTATTCATTATCAAATCATCATCAAAAACTTTTGATTTTGAAAGAAAGTTGTATGCTTTTTCTGTAATATATTTGTTGTTTTTTGTGAAATCATTTTGCTCGAAATTGGTAGTTCTTATCATTAAGGCAAAATCTTCCTTATCCAAAAGTTCAACATTTTCTTTGAGCTTTTTATATGCACCGTTTGAATGGTAATCAGTAAGTAACATTATTACTTCCGATAAATCTACTGTATCCCATATTTCACTTTTCATAACGAAAAACCAATTTTAGCTAATTGAGTAGCAATTTCATTATTTAGTTCGGCTTCTTGGTCTATTTGTATTTTTAAAGTGGTGGTTAAGGCAGCCATTTTGGTTTCAAAAGAAATGCCGTCGTCTACTATTGCTTCAATACCTACATATCGACCTGGTGTTAATATATGGTTGTGTTTTTCTATTTCTGCAATAGTAGCACTTTTGCAAAAACCTTTTATGTTGTGATAATTTTCGCTTTTGCGCCAGTTGTGGTAGGTATCTGTTATTTTATCTATATCGTCATCGGTAAAATCTCGATGTATACGGTCTTTCATATACCCCATTTCGCTAGCGTCTATAAATAAAACTTCTTTGCTATGGTTGGCTTTTTCTCTTCGTAAAATCCAAATACAAGCAGGTATTCCGGTATTATAAAACAATTGTTTCGGTAAGGCTACAATACACTCTACTAAATCGTTTTCTATTAAATTTTTTCGTATTTCGCCTTCGCCACTTGTAGTAGAACTTAACGAACCGTTAGATAAAATAGTTGCCATAACGCCTCGTGGTGCTAAATGGTATAACATATGCATCATCCAACCGTAATTCGCGTTTCCACTTGGTGGTGTGCCGTATTTCCATCGACCGTCATCCTGCAAAATATCAACACCCCATTCACTTTGATTAAAAGGTGGGTTGGCTAGTATGAAATCTGCTTTTAAATCTGGGTGTGCATCTTTTAAGAAAGTACCTTCGGTATTCCAAGCTACAAACTTGGAGTTGATATTGCGAATGGCAAGGTTCATTTTAGACAATTTCCAAGTGGTTTGGTTGCTTTCTTGTCCGTAAACGGTAATATCTTGAATATTTCCTTGGTGTTCGGTTACAAACTTTTCACTCATCACAAACATACCACCACTACCACAAGCTGGGTCATAAACCCTACCTTTGTATGGTTCTATCATTTCGACCATCAATTTTACAATACTTTTAGGAGTGTAAAATTGTCCTCCTTTTTTACCTTCAGCATTGGCAAATTCACCTAAAAAGTATTCATATACTCTACCAAAAAGGTCTTTAGAGTTGAGGTTCTCTACTTGCAGTTCGGTATTAGAAATTAAGTCAATTAATTCTCCTAATGAGGTTTTGTCGAGATTTGCTCTACCATATACTTGTGGTAAAACGTTTTTTAGTTCTTTGTTTTCCTTTTCTATGGCTTCCATAGCTTCGTCAATGGTTTGCCCAATAGTAGGCAATTTGGCATTGGCGTGAATGTGACTCCAACGTGCTTCTTTAGGCACAAAAAACGTATTAGCTGCTAAATATTCGTCTCTATCTTCGGGATCAGAATATTCGTCAACTTTAAGTTTGTCGTATAATTCACCAAATGATTCGGATATATATTTCAAGAATATTAAACCTAATACAACGTGTTTGTATTCGGCAGCATCAATATTTTTACGCAGTTTATCTGCTGATTTAAAGAGTTTTTGTTCAAAAGTGCTTGTATCGGTTTTAGCCATTTTAATTATTTCATTAATATCCCCAAATTTAACAATAAAAATAATCTTACACAACCCGTAAAAATACCTGATTTTTAAACCAGGTAAAAATACGGGGGTACCTTCGTCAGCTAAAGTAAACAAAGGGGTTGAGATAAAAATGTGGAAAACCGTACGAGAAGTGTTAAAAAATAAAAACAAGAGCAAATGAAAAGAGATGCTTAACAGCATGACAAACTAGGCGGTTAAGCTTGTGTGAACTATGAAAAGTGAAACGTCCGAAACTTCGGTCCGAAACTTCGGACTCTGTGTAGCTCTCTCAACACAATCAACCACAAAAAAACTCCGTGCAGCTCTGTGTAAAATCTATGATTCTATGTGGTGAAACATATAAGTCATATAAGGAAAAAGAAAAACGTTACACACAATAAAGTTCATAAAAGAGATGCTTAACAGCATGACAAACTAGGCGTGTAACCTATTGTGAGCTATGAAAAGTGCAACGCCCACTCTGTGCAACTCGCTCAACGCAATCCACTTCAAAAGAAACTCGGTGAAGCTCTGTGTAAAATCTATGATTCTATGTGGTGGAAACATATAAGTCATATAAGAAAAAAGTATAACTATACGTTGAATGAAGTTCATAAAAGAGATGCTTAACAGCATGACAAACTAGGCGTGTAGCCTATTGTGAGCTATGAAAAATGAAATACCTATATGAATTTCTCTCAACACAATCCACTACAAAAAAACTATGTACCTATATGTTTCAAAAAAAAAACGTCCAAATCAGCGTGCCACCAAGGCGGACCCGTAACATCCGCGTGCCACACAAACCTGAAACAAAAAAACACCCTACCATATCTGGCAGGGCGTTTCCAATAGGGCTATATGGAACACTATCAACCCTATTAAATCAACAGCCTCAATAAATACTATTCATTGATTAAGAAACACTGAACACTAAATACTGATTACTGAACACTGTTTATTGAACCTCAAGCAAATTAAGCACATTGTAAGCACCATTGTTCAACATGTATTGAACTCCATTTACTTCCTGAAAAAATTCAATAAGCAACACATGCATACGCACACCACTACCCGCAGGAACACCACTAGGAGTCAACACAGGAGAAATAACCCCTTGAACCAACGGAAAAACAGATTCAGGACTCAAAGTCAAATCCGATTCTCCAGTTTCAAAATTCAAGTTCAAATAACCCACCTGCAAACTAAAATGAGTAGCACCTTCAGCAGCGCGTAATTGCTCCATAGGATTAAACGAAGAAAGGGTAACCTCTCCTGTTCCGGTATCAACACTATAACTAGTATTCAACACACTACCTAAAGTAGCTCTAGCATTAAAATCAAACCCCTTTAAAAGCAACTTAGCAGATGTATCAGATAATCCAATAGCAACATTTCGCTTACCCCTTTCACTCACGGAGTCCAAATTCTTAATTTGTCCCATAACCTTCACAAGCCTACTCGTCAGCTTACTGTCTTTCGCTCGAAACACCAGCATCCCCAAAGAATTACGCAACAACTTACCCGAAGTAGCAATACTGCCAAACTCCATTCCGTTTTCACGAGTTCTCACAAACGCAGGATCATTCATAATTCTGTTTTTGCTAACACCACCTTTGGTGCGCACAAAGTGCCCGTCTGCACTTTTGTAGAAGGTTAGGTTATCTAACGTACCTTCAAACTTTACCAAGCCATTTAATCTAGCCATAAATAAAAATGTTAAAAATTTATATGGCCCAAAACTAACACATATAGCAACACCCGTTTTTCAACATTTCCTTTATTGACAAGCCCTAAGAACTTTTTCCCACATTTACCAAATACGTCCAGAAAAGTAAAAAATGACACTTATTTCCGAAAAAGACACTATTCCACCATCGTCACTTCGAGTGTTTTGCATTTGTAAAGCCCAAGATTTACAATGACAAAATGTATCGAGAACAATAAAAAATCGCAATTCCACCTCCGTCACTTCGAGTGTTTTGTAGTTGTAAAGCCCAAGATTTACAATGACAAAATGTATCGAGAACTATAGAAACGATATTTTTTAATACAAACAATACAATCACCCAACAAGTTTACTACATAGATACTCCATAGATAAAGTATGGATACTGTATAGATAGTGTATGGATACAGTATAGATAGTGTATGCACAAGTAGGTATAGAAAATCAAACTCTTGTACAAAAAGGGAAAAAAGAAGATTTTGAACAATTTGACTTATTAACAAACAAGCAAAAGTGTCGATTTTCCTCTTTTAAAAATTGGACAAAAAAAAACGAAACACAAACATCAAAATCAAGAATTGTAACACATTGCTATACAAAACATAAGAAACTTGCGCAAAAGAAAATACAGCAACTAGTTGTTGATAATTTGTTTTTGCATTCAATTAGTTAATTATTATTTTTGAAAACATGTAAAATCAAATCACGATACAAAACTCAAAGCACAAAATGAAAAACATGCCATTCAGATTATGTATCACAACAAAAGATATAGCATTAATCAAAGGATGTACCCAAAGAAACGCACGTGTCATCATGGAAGACATAAAGTCGTATTTCGATAAAGAAGAAAAACATCACATGATTACTTTCAAAGAATTCGCAGAATACACCCGAATTCCCATGGAAGAGCTAGAACCTTTTAGAAAATAAAAAAACGTTGCCAAATCAAATGGCAACGTTTTTTTGTCTTGATTATCCATAAAAACCATTACATAACCTCCCAAAAAACGCAACAATACAACAAACTAACTGTCTAATCTATTGTTAACTATGAAAAGTGAAACGTCTCTGTGTAGCTCTCTCAACACAATCCAAATAAAAAGAAACTCGGTGCAGCTCGGTGTAAAACATTTTCATTAGCCTTCGACTTCGCTCAGGATGACAATCGAGTCAATAGATTTTTAAGATTTCTAACCATTTAAATTTTAAAGATTATTTCAATTTCTTCAATCTGTGTTCCAAAATAAAATCAAGAACAAGGTCAAGTTCAATTTCAAGAGTGAAGCGCTCTGTGCAACTCTCTCAACGCAATCCAAATAAAAAGAAACTCGGTGCAGCTCGGTGTAAAACATTTTCATTAGCCTTCGACTTCGCTCAGGATGACAATCGAGTCAATAGATTTTTAAGATTTCTAACCATTTAAATTTTAAAGATTATTTCAATTTCTTCAATCTGTGTTCCAAAATAAAATCAAGAACAAGGTCAAGTTCAATTTCAAGAGTGAAGCGCTCTGTGCAACTCTCTCAAC
>NZ_WIBH01000005.1:238549-249660 GCF_009495795.1 Flavobacterium sp. LMO6
CAATCCAAATAAAAAGAAACTCGGTGCAGCTCGGTGTAAAACATTTTCATTAGCCTTCGACTTCGCTCAGGATGACAATCGAGTCAATAGATTTTTAAGATTTCTAACCATTTAAATTTTAAAGATTATTTCAATTTCTTCAATCTGTGCTCCAAAATAAAATCAAGAACAAGGTCAAGTTCAATTTCAAGAGTGAAACGCTCGGTGCAACTCTCTCAACGCAATCCACTACAAAAAAACTCCATGAAGCTCGGTGTAAAACTATTTTGGCTATGTGTTTTAAAAAAAAGCATAAAAAAAACCGATTCATTTCTGAACCGGTTTTACCCTGCGGAGAAAGAGGGATTCGAACCCCCGGACCTGTTACAGTCAACAGTTTTCAAGACTGCCGCATTCGACCACTCTGCCATTTCTCCAATAAGTCGTGCACTACTTCCGTATTGCGAGTGCAAATATAGTACGATTTTTTATTTCTGCAAACGTTTTCAAAAGAAAAAAGTAAAAAAAACACACTTTCCTCCTCACCCCATTCCCAACCATTTGAATGTCAGTAAATAAATAAAACTAAAATTTTAAGAAAAAATCAAGAACAAGTGCTAGAACAAAGTCAAAGTTATCATTTGTACCGTTTTCTTTTCATACACATCGTAACTAAAGAGATGCTTAACAGCATGACAAACTAGACGATTAGTTTATTGTGAACTATAAAAGCGCAGCGCCTCTGTGTAGCTCTCTCAACACAATCCACTTCCAAAAAAACTCCGTGTAACTCTGTGTAAAACTTAGCGATACTTTGTGTTCCTAAAATCCGCCATCATCAGCGTTTTGCACAAGCAAACCCGTTTCATCCGCGTGCCAAACCAAGTGCAACGTCCGATACTTCGGACTCTGTGCAACTCCCTCAACACAATCCACTTCCAAAAAAACTCGGTGCAGCTCTGTGTAAAAAACTATGTTTCTATGTGGTATAAACTTCTAACAAAGAAAGTATCACTTATTCAAGAGATGCTTAACAGCATGACAAACTAGACGATTAGTTTATTGTGAACTATAAAAGCGCAGCGCCTCTGTGTAACTCTCTCAACACAATCTACTTCCAAAAAAACTCCGTGTGACTCTGTGTAAAACTTAGTGATACTTTGTGTTCCTAAAATCCGCCACCATCAGCGTTCCGCCTAAGCGGACCCGTTTCATCCGCGTGCCAAACCAAGTGCAACGCTCTGTGTAGCTCCCTCAACACAATCCACTTCCAAAAAAACTCCGTGCAGCTCTGTGTAAAAAACTATGATTCTATGTGGTATAAACTTCTAATAAAGTAAGTATCACTTGTTCAAGAGATGCTTAACAGCATGACAAACTAAGCGGTAAGTATTATGTGAACTATAGCCAGTGCAACGCCTCTATACACAATCCACTTAAAAAAACTATGTGCCTATGTGTTTCAATAAAAATCCGTCACAACCAGCGTTCCCCCTAGGCGGACCCGTTTCATCCGCGTGCCAAATCAAGTGCAACGTAAAATACTCTTCCCAACAAAATCTATTATCTTTGCAAAAAAAACAATGCAATCAAAACTATTTTGCCTAGAAAGCATTCCCGATGTTGCTTCCCAAACAACCAGCATCATCCTACCCTCTTTAGAAAAACTAGCGTTGCAATACAACATCACTAACGTTTACCAAACCTGCGACAGCATAGAAGGATTAGAAGAAAGCCTATCCACCCTACTCTACGAAGACCGAAACTTCAATGATTACGAAATCATCTACTTCGTATTCCAAGGAAGTGGCAACAACATCATCATCGATAATTATTTGTACAGCCTAGAAGAAATAGCCGAGTTTTTTGAAGGCAAACTCACCAACAAACGCATCCATTTTGCCAATACCTTACAACTAGACCTAGATTCCGAAACCGCTCAATATTTCTTGGATGTAACGGGAGCCATTTCCATATCAGGCTATCGCAACCCAGCTCCTATCCTTAGTACGATAATAGATAATCCATTCTTTGCTTTGTGCCAAGAATATGATGACGTAACCGATATTGTAGAAGAATTATTAGAAAAACACTACACCTTTGCCAAAGCAATGGGCTTTACTCTATATTATTAAAACGCTTATTTTGTTATAACAATAAAATTAGTAAAAGAACAATAATGATAATAGCTCCAACAGATAAATAAATACCACTATTATTGCTTCTTAATGAAGATTTAATAACTTTTACCTCTTTACGAAGTGCTTTTTTTTCTGAAGAAGTCATGTCCGATTTGTCCATTGCTTTTATTTCATTCAAACGATCTAACTGTACTTGTACATGCGCAGGAACTTCAAGCGGTTCAGCAACAGGCATATTTGAAGGATTTCCTGTAGCGGCCGAAATGGTGTTTGGAAAGAAACTTATCAACATAATTAGTATCAATAAGTATAGAGCTGTTTTTTTCATAATAGTATAATGTTAGTAATTATTTACAACATAAAATTATACACTTCAATTGACTAAAGTGTTACACTATTTTTAGAAAAAATTATAGAAATCACAAACGAAAATTCGGTTCCTATTTTAGAAAATTCCTAATTCCAAAACTACAAATACTTTGCAATGTCATCCGCCTGAATACTATGATGCGAAACACGATACACCACTTCTCCATTCTTTAAAACAATAATTTGTGGCGATTGATGAATCACACTTAATTCCTCAGCAATAAAATTAGAAACACTTCGGTACGAAAGCAAATCCAAATAATTGAAATCGGCTTTGGCAATTAATACATCATTTCCACTAACCAAGCGCTCTTTAGCATAAGCACTAATACCACAGGTAACGCTATCCTTAAATATAATTTGAGTTTTATTATTTGAATTTTCTATGATGTTATGAACATCTTGTTCTGTAGTAATGGGATTCCAGTTTTTCATAGTTATTTTTTTGTTAAACACATAGACACATAAGTCTATATTTTGTGTTGATTTTAGTCCGAAATGTCGGATCGAAGCTTCGGACGTTGTACTTTTCATAGCACACATAAACTATCCGCATAGTTTGTCTTGCTGTCAAGCATCTCTTACATGTTGAATAATCTATTAACGAATGATGAATTTTCAACTATTCAACTATGAACTACACGACAACATCGAACAGCCTACTTTATGTCGCGCCCAATCAGGTCGTTTAGCAAACCATTTTTCATATTGCGGTTGTTCTTCGTATGGATTTTTAAGCAATGTATATAATTCATCAATTACAGAATAATCTTGTTTCTCCGCAGCTTCAATTGCCAATTGTGCCATGTAATTTCGCAATACATATTTGGGATTCACTTTATTCATAACTTGTTTTCGATCTTCATCTGAAAGTGTTTCTCCTTTGATTTGCTCCAAATACAATTCCATCCAAGCCAACCAACTCGTTTTTAATGTCCCAACTATTTTATTTGGAGTATAAAAAGCATCGGCAACTTTAGCCAATGCTTCTTCTGGAGTATCCGTTTTTAAAACAGTAGAAAGGGTACGATAAAAAAGCGTCATATCTGTTTCAGAAGTCGATAATAAAGTTGTTAATTCATCCTGAAAATCCAATTCGTATGCTGAATGTAATCCTAATTTCAGTTGTTGTTGAATCGGAAATTTACTGTCGAATTGCGCACTAAAACTTTGCAATACTTTTTGCATTGCTTCTATATCTTCAATTAACGGAAATAAAGCATTACCCAATTGCACTAAATTCCACATAGCCACATCTGGCTGATTCTTAAAACGGTAGCGCTTACCTTCTGCATCGGTTGTATTAGGTGTCCAATCTGGGTCATAATCCTCTAACCACCCATACGGACCATAATCAATTGTTAGTCCTAAAATCGACATATTATCGGTATTCATTACGCCATGAACAAAACCAACACGTTGCCAATGCAACACCATTTCAACCGTTCTATTCACCACTTCTTGATAAAACTGCAAATACTTTTCTTTACCAGAAGTAGTAATATCAGGATAAAAATAATGAATCGTATAATCGGCTAACGCTTTTAAATTTTTGATATCCTTTCGAGCAGCAAATAATTGAAAATTACCAAAACGAATAAAACTTGGCGCTACTCTACAAACCACTGCTCCATCTTCGTAAGCAGCATTTCCATTGTACAATACATCACGTAATACCTTATCACCAGTTGTTACTAATGATAATGAACGGGTGGTTGGCACTCCTAAATAATGCATGGCTTCGCTACATAAATGCTCTCTAATAGACGAACGTAAAACCGCTAATCCATCAGCCGATCTAGAATAAGGTGTTGCCCCTGCTCCTTTTAATTGTAAAGTAAAACGTTGGTTATTATGTATAACTTCAAACAAATTAATCGCTCTACCATCACCTAATTGTCCAGCCCAATTACCAAACTGATGCCCAGCATAAGCCATGGCATAAGGTGTAGTATTAGGATAAACCATACTTCCCGAAACTAATTTTAAAAAATCATCGGTTTTAGTTGCTTCTTTTGATAGCCCTAAAAATGCAGCAACTTCTTCTGCAACATGAACAAAAGCAGGATTAGATGGAACTCTAGGTGTAACAAAAGAGTAAGCAGCTTCATAAACTTGTCTACGAGTATTAACCGTTTCTTGATCAGCGGGAAGTTGAGTGGTAAAAGTATCTTGAATCGTAAATTTCATCATTTATCGGGTGTAAACTAAAGTAATTCCTTTAGACAAATTAGCATCAAATGCATACCCATCGTAATTAAAGTTTTTTAAATCTTCTATTGTTGAGGCATTTGTATCTATAATATAACGCACCATTAATCCTCTTGCTTTCTTTGCAAAAAAACTAATCATTTTAAGCTTACCATCTTTATAATCTCTAAATTCGGGAGTAATAACAGGCACTTTTAGTGTTTTAGTATCAACAGCAGAAAAATATTCGTTACTTGCTAAATTTAGGAATAATTCATTAGGTGATAATTCATCATTTAAAGATTGCGTTACTTTCTTTTTCCAGAACTCATACAGGTTCTTTTTTGTCCCAATAGGCAAAGAAGTCCCCATTTCTAATCGATAAGGTTGCATTAAATCTAAAGGCTTTAAAATACCATATAAACCAGAAAGAATGCGTAATTTATCTTGAAGATCGTCTAACTTATCTACTGGAATAGTATAAGCATCTAATCCTGTATATACATCACCATCAAAAGCAAAAATTGCAGGTCGAGCATTAGCAGTTGTAAAAGGTAAAGACCAACTTTGATTGCGTTCCCAATTTAAATCGGCCAACTTTTCAGAAATATCCATTAATTCCATTAACTGTTTTGGCTTTTTCTTCTTTAAAGTCTTTTGAATGGTTTCAGACTCCTTTAAAAACAAGCTCTCTGTATGTTTTTGAACAGGAAGCGTTGATTCGAAATTTAATGATTTAGCAGGTGATAAAACAATTTTCATATGGGTAAACTTTATATTTTAATCAGCATATACAAAACATACATACTTGTATTTTCAAAAGTACGAAAATATGACCTAATGCGTTTTGCAATACAATAAATAAAAATTATAACGCAATCAATTTTTATACAAATAAAAAATCCCGATTAAATCGGGACGTTTTATTAACTCATTTTTCCTATGGCACAGCTTACATACGATTTAGCTTTAGCTCCTAAACCATTTGCTTCTCCATCTTCAGGATAACCTAAGACTTTTAATTTATCTTTTACTTCTGCAAGTTTTTCATCGTTTAAATAGGTCAAAGAAATTGAACTTTCTTCAACATTTACCGTAACTTCTGAAACAGCTTCTATGGTAGATAAATTCTTAGTAATGGTATTGGCACAACCACCACATTTTAAATTTTGTATGTATATTGTAGTTTTCATAATACTGTATTTTGTGAACAACAAATTTACACAATCTACATCTAATTGAGTTACAGATGCATTACTTTAACTTAACTTTAATGCGGTAACTTATCTTTTAGTAGTCCGTAAATATACGTTCCTAACAATGCTCCTATTAATACAACTGCAATAGCATAAGTTCCGGTTCCTAAAAGAATAAAAATAGGTCCAGGACAACTACCAACTAATGCCCATCCTAAGCCAAATAAGGTACCACCAATTATATAACGCCAAAAGCCTCTTTCCTTTTCAATAATATGGATAGGATAACCGTTGTAATCTTTAATTTTGAATTTTTTAATAATTTGAATACCCACTATTCCTGTAAACAAGGCCGTTCCAATAATTCCATACATGTGAAACGATTGAAATTGGAACATTTCATAAATTCGGTACCAAGAAACAGCTTCCGCTTTTGTTAAAACAATTCCGAAAAATATTCCCGTAAGAAAAAATCGTGCTAATTTCATATCAATAATTTGATTTTAGTAATTTAAAAAATATAAGGTAAAATAAAATGTGCCATAAGTAATCCGCCAATAAAAAAGCCAACTACAGCAACTAATGATGGTAATTGTAAATTACTTAAACCAGAAATAGCATGACCAGAAGTACAACCACCAGCATAACGCGTACCAAAACCAATTAACAATCCGCCTATCAAAAGAATGGCAAAACCTTTTGGTGTTTGTAACGTTTCAATACTAAAAATTGCATCAGGCATTAATTTACCATTTGGAGCATCAATATGTAATAAACTAAGATTGTGAACTGTTTCTGGATTCAAATTTACACCTGTTCCATCAGACAAGAAATGAAAAGCAATAAATCCGCCTACAAACGCACCAAGAACAACTGCTAAACTCCATTTTTGTTCACGCCAATCAAACTTAAAAAAATCACTAAACTTTCCAGCTCCAGCCATGGTACACATTGTACGAAGATTAGATGACATCCCGAAAGATTTTCCAAAATAAATTAATACCAACATAACTATACTAATTAAAAAACCAGATATAGCCCAATGCCAAGTTCCTAAAATCAATTCCATATTATTTTAAAGTTTTGCACAAAAATAGAAATTCAAATTGGCATTTGTAACTTTTGTAACATTTTATAGTAAATTTGAAGTTTAAAACTAAAACAATTAAAATGAAAAAGTTTTCAATTGAATTCAAATGGGCTTTAATAACAATACTTATATTTTTAGCTTGGATGACTTTAGAAAAAGAATTGGGTTTTCACGATGTAAAAATAAAATGGGAACCGCTTTTTAATATTTTATATATTTTTCCATTATTTCTGCTTTACTTTTTAGCTCTTTTAGACAAAAAGAGAAATTATTATAACAGAAACATGAATTGGAAACAAGGAATAATAGCTGCTATAGTTATTTCCTTTATTATAGTTCTTTTTAGTCCGATTTCGCAATTTATTCTTCATGAATTCATAAGTCCTAACTTTTTAAACAATACAATAAATTATACCGTTGCCACTAAAAAACTATCCATAGAAGAAGCAAAAGAATACACTACACTATCAAGTTCTATTTGGAAAAACATTTCAGATAGTCTATCGTTTGGAGTAGTTATTGGCGCGATTGTTGCTTATATTTTAAAAACAAAAACAGAGTAAAATGAAATACATATCTTATTTATTAATTTCAATCTTATTTACCAGTTGTGTAAGCACTCAATCTACATTAAAAAACGTAGATAAAACAGCCTTACGACCTTTAATTAAAGATAAAGCATATATCATTACAGAATATGCTACTGATTCAAAATATGCGTACGATCAAGATTATCCAATAAACATTGGAAACATCAGAGAAAATCAAGAAGACATTAATGTTTCCTACTATTTCAATGGATTAGAAGGTCCTAATGGCGAAAAAATTAGCTATAAAAAAATAGATACTTGTTGTCCTTTTCCAACAACAAACACAACTATGGGCGCAGGAACAATAGGTATTTATGAAATTACGTTTGAAGGAAGTAATAAAAAAGCAACACTTTATATTAATATATACGAAAAAGGTAAACTACTATGTCCAAAGGGATTTTCAATTAAAAAATTTCCTTAAGTAGATAAATAAAAACTATTTTAGTATCTGTAACATTTGTAACCTTTTCTACTGCTGTAGGAAAGGTTTTTATTTTTATCTTTGCAACTTCAAAATCAACACAAAATGAATTTAAAAAACATTCCACAAATTAAACATATAGAAAGCGGAAACTTTTTTTTGCTTGCAGGTCCATGCGCTATTGAAGGCGAAGAAATGGCTATGCGAATTGCAGAAAAACTAGTTTCTGTTACAGATAAATTAGAAATACCTTTTGTATTTAAAGGATCTTTTAAAAAAGCAAATCGTTCTCGTATAGACAGCTTTTCTGGAATTGGTGATGAAAAAGCGCTGAAAATTCTTGAAAAAGTTTCTAAAGCATTTGGAGTGCCAACTGTAACCGATATTCATACAAACGAAGATGCTGCTATGGCTGCTGCTTATGTAGATGTTTTACAGATTCCTGCGTTTTTAGTTCGTCAGACCGATTTAGTAGTGGCGGCTGCAAATACAGGAAAAACCGTAAACTTAAAAAAAGGGCAATTTATGAGTCCGGAAAGCATGAAACATGCGGTACAAAAAGTTTTAGATTGCCAAAATGAAAATGTAATGGTTACCGATAGAGGTACCATGTTTGGCTACCAAGATATGATTGTTGACTTTAGAGGAATTCCTACAATGCAACAACAAGCTACAACTGTATTAGATGTAACACATTCGTTACAACAACCTAACCAAATGACAGGAGTTACTGGCGGTCGTCCGGATATGATTGAAACAATTGCAAAAGCAGGAATTGCTGTTGGTGTTGACGGAATTTTTATAGAAACTCATTTTGATCCTGCAAATGCTAAAAGTGATGGCGCTAATATGTTGCATTTAGACTATTTTGAAGGATTAATGACTAAACTAGTTGCGATACGAAAAACCGTAAACCAATTTTAATATTTTTTTAAATTAAATGAAACATCCATTTTTAATGGTTGTACTAACTTTTTGTGTGTTTTCACAGTACACCTTTTCGCAAGAAACAGTAGAAAATCCTGAAAAATACACAGCGCACAACAAAGGTAAATTTTATATTTTTTGGGGTGGAAATCGCGAATCGTTCTCAAAGTCAGATATCCATTTTAAAGGAGCAGATTACGACTTTACTTTACACAATGTTGAAGCACATGATAAACCAAAAGGGTTTCATTTAGATTACTTTAATCCTGCTAGAATGACTATTCCTCAAACTAATATTAGAATAGGTTATTTCATATCAGACCATTACAATATTTCAATTGGATTAGATCATATGAAATATGTCATGTACAACGATAAAAGAGTGAATTATTCCGGATATTATCCAAATGCAGGAACTTATGGTGAAAATCCGATTGGTGATGAACTAACACTTACAGAAGACTTTTTACTTTTTGAACACACCGATGGCTTAAATTACATTAACACTGAAATTTCTCGTGTAGATGATATTTCAAGCATTTTTAAAATAACTAATACCGATAAATTTCAAATTAATTTAACAGAAGGAATTGGTGGTGGATTTTTATACCCAAAAACAAATGCAACGCTTTTAGGAAAAGAACGTCACGACGACTTTAATGTAGCAGGTTTTGGTTTGGGAGCTAAAGTGGGACTTAACTTTACATTTTTTAAATATTTCTTTATTCAAACCGAATTAAAAGGAGGTTATATCGAAATGAATAACATTAAAACTACAAATGATAGTGCCGATTCTGCTCAACAAAACTTTTGGTTTCTACAACGAATACTAACAATAGGTGGAATATTTAGAATCTAACCAAAAAAAAACATAGTAAAAAGCACGAAGAAATTAACTTCGTGCTTTTTTTTATTTTAAAATTTGAGCCGCATGCGCTTTTGTTTTTACGTCTGAAATTACTTCTTCAATAATTCCTTTTTCATTGATAACAAAAGTAGTTCTATGAATTCCATCATAAACTTTACCCATAAACTTTTTTGGTCCCCAAACGCCAAATGCTTCAATTACAGATTTATCCTCATCTGCTAATAAAGGAAATGGCAATTCGTACTTGTCAATAAATTTAGCTTGTGCTTTAGCGCTATCGGCACTAACCCCTAATAATTCGTAATTGTTTGCTTTAAAACGCTCAAAATTATCTCTTAAATCACATGCTTCAGCGGTACAGCCTGGAGTACTTGCTTTAGGGTAAAAAAATACCACTAATTTTTTTCCTGAGTAATCTTCTAGTTTATGTGCTACTCCATTTTGGTCTAAACCTGAAAATTGGGGTGCTTTATCTCCTGCTTTTAATGTTGTCATAATTTATGGTTTAAAGGTTAGATGTTTGAAAGATTAATAGCTTCAAAACTCATCAATGAAATTGAATTTTGATATTGCACTTTAACTTTATAAATTTACAAATCAAAGTTAGTTAAAATGACAAAAAGCGAGAAGGTAACATTTGTTATAAATACGTTAAATGAATTATATCCAGAAATTCCGATACCATTAGACCATAAAGATCCCTATACTTTATTAATTGCGGTTTTGCTTTCGGCACAATGCACCGATGTTCGTGTAAACCAAATTACACCTATCTTGTTTGCAAAAGCTGACAATCCGTATGATATGGTAAAATTGAGTGAAGATGAAATTAAAGAAATTATTCGTCCTTGTGGATTATCTCCAATGAAATCAAAAGGAATTTATGGTTTATCGAAGATTTTAATTGAAAATTACGATGGAATAGTTCCGCAAAGTTTTGAAGCTTTAGAGAGTTTCCCAGCTGTAGGACATAAAACGGCGAGTGTGGTTATGAGTCAGGCTTTTGGAGTTCCTGCGTTTCCAGTAGATACACACATTCATAGATTGATGTATCGATGGGGTTTGACGAATGGTAAAAGCGTGCAACAAACTGAAAAAGATGCCAAACGCATTTTTCCTGAAGCCTGTTGGAACGATTTACACTTGCAAATTATTTGGTACGGTCGTGAATATTCGCCAGCAAGAGGTTGGAATTTAGAAAAAGATACTATTACGAAGACAATAGGAAGAAAAAGTGTTTTGGAAGCCTATTCAAAAAAATAAAAAATGCCTCAAATCTATGGAGGGCACTGAAAAAGTTCCTTTAAATAATAATTGCAATAATTTAAGGAGTAGAA
>NZ_WIBH01000060.1:0-654 GCF_009495795.1 Flavobacterium sp. LMO6
AACACCAAGCCATTACAAATATAACAAAACATTCCATTCAGCAGCGGATTTTCCGAAGGAAAATCCGGAAGTAGCCATTGAAGCAAACCGCGGTTATAGGCTGTACTTAGTTAATTCTCTTTCCAGTTTTCACTTCTCAATATAAATTCTGAATACTCAATTTCGTTAATTTTTACATTATTTATTTCAATTCCTTCTTCAGTTATCTTACCGTAAAGTTTTCTTTTTGGAATTATCTCATTTTTGTTTTTAGAAACTACAGTTGGGCAATATTCACAACCTATTTCTGTCAATTCAATTTTAGTTTGATTATGTTCTTTGATAATTATTCCTTTGTAATAGTAAAAACCTCCATCAGATGATGAATATAAAGTTTTCTTTCTAATTTTCGAAACAGGAACTCTGTCTAGAAAAACACTGTCATTTTTTATTTTCAATATATTTTTATGATACCATTTCTGTTTAGGATTTTCAAAATCAGCATTTGTTTCATTACCTTCTTTATCTTTATTCCACATAATTGGTTCATAGCCAACAAAAGTTTTTTCTTTTTTTGTTTGGGAAAAACTTATAGTTGAAATAAGTAAAAAAACTAAATAATAAATTTTCATATTTTCTTTTTTACGATTTTTGGAAGTATAGCCTATAACGTTT
>NZ_WIBH01000061.1:0-635 GCF_009495795.1 Flavobacterium sp. LMO6
ACTGTTACGCCATTAAACACGATTGCCTCAGGAACAAACCAAACGGTTTGTATCAATAGTGCTATCACGAATATTGCCTTAGCAACAACAGGAGCTACAGGCGCAACATTTACAGGATTACCACCAGGAGTTACTGGTTCATGGGCAGGAAATAATGTTACAATTACTGGTACTGCTACTTTAGCAGGAACGTTTAACTATACCGTAACTACAACAGGAGGGTGTCCACCAGCAACAGCTACCGGAACTATTACTGTTAATCCACTACCTCTTCCAGTTACAGGATTTAGTTATTCAACACCAGTTTGTATAAACAGTACAAATCCAACTCCAACTCCAGTAGCAGGATTTACTACAGGAGGTGTTTATAGTTCAACTTTAGGATTAACTATTAATAGTTCAACCGGAGAAATTGATTTAGCATCAAGTACTGCAGGAACATATACAGTTACTTATTTTTATGGAGCAACGGCTTGTGGTGCAGCAGGCAGTAGTACTTTTAATATTACTATACTTCCACAAAATGTCATTGCCTCAGGAACAAATCAAACGGTTTGTATCAATAGTGCTATTACGAATATTGCCTTAGCAACAACAGGAGCTACAGGCGCAACATTTGCTGGATTGCCAGCAGG
>NZ_WIBH01000062.1:0-577 GCF_009495795.1 Flavobacterium sp. LMO6
GATTGCGCGGATTTACAATCCGTGCCCACAAAGTAAGTCATGAATTAGATTGTGGAAATTACTTTTAGAAACTACAGTTGAAATATTAATTAAAAAGCACAAAAAAGGCGGTTAGAATCTCTAACCGCCTTTTTATATATGTTATTGATTAAGCTTCTTTAACTTCTTTCGCTTTCCATACAAAGTAAAATCCAATAAGAATAAACGGAATACTCAACCATTGTCCAGTTGAAAGTGCGTTAAAAATAGGATATTGTTCAAAACCACCTTGACTTTCCTTAACAAATTCCACCACAAAACGAATTGACCAAAGTAAAATTAAGAACAATCCAAATAAATAACCCGCTTTGTTTCTAGCTTCCGTTTTCCAGTATAAAAACATCAAAATAGCAAACACAAAAACATAACAAATGGCTTCGTATAATTGAGCTGGGTGTTTTGGTGTTACAGCAGCTAATAATTCGGTAAATTGTGGATTAGTTTCAATGGCTTTGTAAGCTTCGTTAACATCGCCAATTTGGGTTTGTTCCATCGCTTCTCTACCATTGTATTTATCTCTTAAGAATTTAATTCCGAA
>NZ_WIBH01000063.1:0-566 GCF_009495795.1 Flavobacterium sp. LMO6
GTTCCTGAAACAGTTGGTGTACCACTAATGGTAGCCACATTACCTGCCCATGAACCGGTAACACCTGCTGGCAATCCAGCAAATGTTGCGCCTGTAGCTCCTGTTGTTGCTAAGGCAATATTCGTGATAGCACTATTGATACAAATCGTTTGATTCGTACCTGCAGCAATTGTATTTAATGGTGTAACTGTAATTGTTCCGGTTGTTGTCGCTGGTGGACAACCACCTGTAGTAGTTACTGTGTAATTAAATGTTCCTGATGCTGTTGGTGTACCACTAATAGTAGCCACATTACCTACCCATGAACCTGTAACACCTGCTGGTAATCCAGCAAATGTTGCTCCAGTTGCACCTGTAGTGGCTAAAGTAATATTTGTTATTGCACTATTGATACAAACCGTTTGGTTTGTTCCTGAGGCAATTGTATTTAATGGTGTAACAGTAATGGTTCCGGTAGCTGTTGCTGGTGGACATCCTCCTGTTGTAGTTACAGTATAGTTGAACGTTCCTGAAACAGTTGGTGTACCACTAATGGTTGCAACGTTTCCTGACCATGAACCTGTAAC
>NZ_WIBH01000064.1:0-555 GCF_009495795.1 Flavobacterium sp. LMO6
ACGTTAGCGAGAAAATCCGAAGTGAAATTGAAAACTGATATTTAACGTTGCGTGAAAATTTGCTTTGCGTGACAATCCGAACTTTGCGTATAAACGTTGCGTTGTGTTTTTAAGTTCTGAAAATATTATGCAGCCTACAACAGCGGTTTAAAAATATGGCTAGTTTCGGGAATTTTTGAAATGGCGCAGTTGCTAAATTTAAAGTTTTGTGTATATTTGTGAAGGCTTGGTGTTGGGTTTTCGCCACAATTTTCAAGCCGCGAAACGTTAAATGCAATATATTTTCCGAACTTACACTGAACGCTTCGCTCCTATTTTTCGTTATATAATTTCTAAAAATGTAGCCGAAAAATTTTGCGTGATAAGTGAAATCTGAACCGAACTTTGCCGAAAAACTTTGTGTTGAAAATACGTTGCGTGAAACCAATCTTTGTGCGACAGACCAAGTTTGTGTGACATTGGAAAGCGGAAACCTAATTTTGCTTATAAACGTTGCGTTGTTTTTTAAGTTCCGAAAATATAATACTGCATTTAACAGCGGTTTAAAAATATGGC
>NZ_WIBH01000065.1:0-529 GCF_009495795.1 Flavobacterium sp. LMO6
AGCATTTACAATTCAAGATATTTTAGTAACGCCAGTTGTACCTACAATAGCAACAACAGCGCCAACTTGTTTGGCAGATGGTTTTAGTGAAATCAGTAATTACGATGGTGCATTAACGTATGTATTTACACCAGCAGGACCATCAGTAGATGCAGCAGGATTAATATCAGGAATGATGTTAAATACTATGTACGAAGTAACGGTATCTAATGCTACTTGTACATCAGCAGCGTCAGCTCAGTTTAGTAATTTACCAATTTTAGTAACACCAGTTGCACCTGTAGTTTTAGAAACAGCACCAACGTGTTTAGCGGCAGGATTTGCTTCTATTACAAATTATGTAGCAGGAACAACTTATGATTTCACACCAGTTGGACCAACAGTTGATGGCACCGGATTAATATCAGGAATGACATTTGGCGTAAGTTATGAAGTTGCTGCTAACAACGGAAGTTGTTCGTCAGCAAATTCGGCAGCATTTACAATTCTAGATATTTTAGTAACGCCAGTTGTACCTACAATAGCAACA
>NZ_WIBH01000066.1:0-521 GCF_009495795.1 Flavobacterium sp. LMO6
GTTTCGGAAATTTTTGAAATGGCGCAGTTGCTAAATTTAAAGTTTTGTGTATATTTGTGTTGGCTTGGTGCTGGTTTTTCGCCACAATTTTCAAGCCGCGAAACGTTGTGTGCAACATATTTTCCGAACTTACGCCGAAAGCTTCTCTCCTATTTTTTCCGAAAGAAATTTATTGAAATTGTTACCGAAAAATTTTGCGTGATATTTGAAAACCGAACCGAACTTTGTCGATAAACTTTGTGCTGAAATTACGTTTTCGGGAAAATCCGTTGTGAAATTAAAACCTGAAACTAAACTTTGCGTGAAAATATGCTTTGCGTGACAATCCAAACTTTGCCGAAAAACTTTGCGTTGAGTTTTTTAAGTTCTGAAAATATTATGCAGCACACAACAGCGGTTTAAAAATATGGCTGGTTTTGGGAATTTTTGAAATGGCGCAGTTGCTCAATTTAAAGTTTTGTGTATATTTGTGTTGGCTTGGTGCTGGTTTTTCGCCACATTTTTAAGCCGCGAAACGTTGT
>NZ_WIBH01000067.1:0-509 GCF_009495795.1 Flavobacterium sp. LMO6
TTTTAGTAACGCCAGTTGTACCTACAATAGCAACAACAGCGCCAACTTGTTTGGCAGATGGTTTTAGTGAAATCAGTAATTACGATGGTGCATTAACGTATGTATTTACACCAGCAGGACCATCAGTAGATGCAGCAGGATTAATATCAGGAATGATGTTAAATACTATGTACGAAGTAACGGCATCTAATGCTACTTGTACATCAGCAGCGTCAGCTCAGTTTAGTAATTTACCAATTTTAGTAACACCAGTTGCACCTGTAGTTTTAGAAACAGCACCAACGTGTTTAGCAGCAGGATTTGCTAACATTACAAATTATGATGCAGCTTTAACTTATGTATTTACACCAGCAGGGCCAACAGTTGATGGTACGGGATTAATATCAGGAATGACATTTGGCGTAAGTTATGAAGTTGCTGCTAACAACGGAAGTTGTTTATCAGTAAATTCGGCAGCATTTACAATTCAAGATATTTTAGTAACGCCAGTTGTACCTACAATAGCAACA
>NZ_WIBH01000068.1:0-466 GCF_009495795.1 Flavobacterium sp. LMO6
TTTTAGTAACGCCAGTTGTACCTACAATAGCAACAACAGCGCCAACTTGTTTGGCGGATGGGTTTAGCGAAATCAGTAATTATGATGGTGCATTAACTTATGTATTTACACCAGCAGGACCAACAGTTGATGCATTGGGATTAATTTCAGGCATGACTTTAAATACTTTATACGAAGTAACAGCATCAAATGCTACATGTACATCAACGGTATCAGCACAATTTAGTAATTTACCAATGTTGGTAACGCCAGTTGTACCAGTAGTTTCAGAAACGGCACCAACATGTTTAGCGGCAGGATTTGCTTCTATTACAAATTATGTAGCAGGAACAACTTATGATTTCACACCAGTTGGACCAACAGTTGATGGTACAGGATTAATATCAGGAATGACATTTGGAACTAGTTATGAAGTTGCTGCTAACAACGGAAGTTGTTCATCGGTAAATTCGGCAGCATTTACAAT
>NZ_WIBH01000069.1:0-435 GCF_009495795.1 Flavobacterium sp. LMO6
ATAAAGCTAAAAAATTACTTCATAAATTAAATATTACAGAATATCTAATGAATGGTAATGTTATATTCTTAAAGAGTTATTGCCAAATGCGCATGAAAGAATATATATATCGAGCCGCCTTTTCATTGCGATTCTGGATATAATATTCAATTGGGCATAATGTATAATTTAGCAGTTTATAAACGACAAATTTACATAATGATTAATAAAAGAAAGCTTTTATTTAGAATTAGAAATGAATTAGACGGTATAATTAATTATAAAATAGTTAATTATTTACAAGTGTTTTTTCCCAATTTATAATTGATCTAATTTTACTAACATCTTTTTTTATTCGGTCTTTATATTTTTTATCAAATTTAAAAGACAAAACTTTCCCCTCATTAGTTTTAATTTTTAAATAATACATCTTAAGGAATAAAAAAACTTTAAAAC